>JAEOSZ010000093.1 GCA_016840095.1 Candidatus Heimdallarchaeota archaeon | reverse complement strand
GTTTGTCAAATAACTATCCCACTTTAACTGTAAATAGTATAACAAACAGAGGGAGTAGCATGGCTTTTATTCATGAAGGTATTCCAAGTGTCCTTTTCATGATTAAGGGTGCTACAGAACCTGGAATATACAATACACCTTTAGATACAGCAGAAAAAGTGAAGGATGATTCTTTAAAGAAACTTGGAAGTTTTCTATTAAGACTAATTAACAGATTTGAAAATATGGAAGGTTTAGAACTTACAGGTGGTATCCCTAGTAAGTTTGAAGAAGATGCTATTGATTTCTTTAGAATGCTTGAGTTCTATAATGAATTGTAATTTTTGTAAGATGAAAGTATTTTATATATTCAAATATTTTGTTCAGTATAGGTGATAATATGAGTATAGAATATACAGAACCTCACACTATTGTTATATCATTAGATGTTAAAGATCTTGAAGTAGCTGAAAAATTCTACACAGAAATATTAGGTTTCAAAAGGGGATGGGATAAAGCAGTAGATTTTGGTTGGCTCGAAATAGACGTAACAAAAGGTCTAACTCTAGGATTGAATCTAAAAAAAGAGGGAGATATTGTTCACGGTTCTACTACAGTCAATTTCGGTGTTAAGAGTGCAGAAAATACTAAGAAATACTTAGAAGGAAAAGGTGTGAATACTTTAGAGATTCAAGAGCTTCCAGGTATGGTTAAAATGGTAATTTCTTTTGATCCTGATGGAAATATGATAGTATTTGTTGAGAGTTTAGTTGAAGAGTAATTTTCTCTCTTTTAAAAGTGCTACAAATATTTATATTCCATTACTTTTATTGATAAACAGACAGAAATTACACAAAACTTGTCTGAGAGTGGAATCATTTGAACGAAAATGACAAATCTTCTCAAAGTGCATGGAAAGCATTACAAGAAATCTCCAGAAAAGAGAGGGAAGAAGCGAAAAAGCTGTACGAAAAAATTAGAAACTTAATCAACATCTATGGTTATTCTATTCCCAAGCAAGAAGTTCTAGATGAACTTGGATTTAAAACAGATGATGAGATGATACATTGGGAACTAGAATGGTTACCTAGAAGAGAGCTAAATATTAAATTCATTTACAAAGATGAAACAATAGAAATAATGAAAGACGCTTTTGAAGAAGATGAATTAGGAGTCTATGAGTTCCTCTAATAGTTCAGCAAATCTTTCTAAACCTTTAAGGAGATAATCTTTTTCTGAACCTATTCCTATTCTAAGGTATCCATCCATTCCAAAACAATCTCCAGCAACTATTAACAAGCTTTTCTCCTTTCTTAATTGTTCAGTTAACTCAGTAGAGTTGATATCAAGATTGTATCGAACAAAAGACATAGCTCCTGCTTTCTGAGGAATAAAACTGAATAGATGTTTTCTTGTCTCAACCCAATCTAGAAAGAATTCAAGATTTTCATTTAAAATCTTGCGATTTCTAGTAAGTATCATCTCTCGTTTATCGTTTTGAAGAGCCCATTCAGCAATTTGTTGACTAAGAACACATGGAGAAATAGTTGTATAATCATGATATGCCCAAGCTTTAGCTGCAATGTCTTCAGGTGCCACAATCCAGCCCATTCTTAATCCTGGAAGACTATAAGCTTTTGATAATCCTGCAACTGCTATAACCTTATCATATTTGCCATAAAATGTCTCTATCTCCTTTCCATCAAGCTCTGCTCCTCGATAGACCTCATCACTATGAATAAATGCATCAACATCCTGAGCAAGATCAATAATGCAATTCATAGCTTCACCATTCAAAATAGAACCTGTAGGATTATTTGGATTGCAGACAGATATCATTTTTGTATTGCTTGTAATAGCATCTTTTAACTCATCAAGATCAGGTTGCCAGTTTAGTTCTTCTTTAAGATAAAAAGGTCTAACATTTGTTCCAAAAGATTGAGCTAAACCCCAAGTTTGCATATAATTGGGTAACATAACTACATAGTCTTCATCTTTTTCCAAAATACTCCAAATAGAAATGAAATTAGCTTCTGCTGAACCATTAGTTACTAAAATATTGTCTATTGAAGAAGTTGGATAAAGGTTACTTATAGCATCACGTAAACCAATAGAACCATTTGTTTGTCCATATCCAATGCGAATGTTGAACAATTCTTCAAGTTGATCTAAATTAAGGAGTTCTTCTAAAGTAAAAGGATGAATTCCACTTTCAGTAAGATTATAATCTACAAAGTTCTCCCAAAGGGATTGTCTTCTCTCGAGTTCAAATGTTTCGATTTTCATAAACAAGATATAGGTAATTTTCTTCTTTATAAATTTTGCAACAAGAAAAATTCCATCTGAAAAGAATTGTTTCATAAGGTTACAGAATTGTTTTCAGAGAACAATCTGAAGAAACCCCAAATAGTTTATATAACATAATGTGTAATGTCATATTTACTAAGCTTTGAAGCAATTTGAATGTCCCAAACAAGTTTGTCTAAATGTTGTGAAACTGTTTCACCAATACTTTGAGCAACATTTCAAATATTTTGAGAACCTTACTATCTCTTGAAGCTTTAAAGCTTTTAGGTGAATAAAATGAATAAACAAAAGAAAAATAACAAAAAAAGAATTCTCTTTTCAGTTTTAATTGTCACTTCTTTACTACTCTTTACTGTTAGTATATCAAATCAAGTTTATGCAGCTTGTCCCCAAGGTAGAGTAGCTCATGCTATGGCATATGATTCTACTAATGATGTAATAATTGTATATGGGGGAACAACAACTACTGCTTATGTTGATTGGTCTTTTGAAACTTGGGTTTATGACTATAATAACAATGCTTGGACAAAAATGTCTCCATCAGAAACACCTTACGGTTCTGTAGGAACACAATTAGAATATGATTCAGAATCTGATCAAATTGTTTGTTTTGGAGGAAATCATGCTGAAGATTTCTCTTCGGACGAAACAAGTGTGTATAATTATACAGCAAATACCTGGACTCCTCAAGCACCCAATGCTAATCCTCTTCTAAGAGTTGGACATTGTATGGCTTATGATTCAGAATCAGATGTTATGATCATGCATGGAGGTGCTTTAACACCTGATTACAACCCTTATGGGGACCGTATAACCTACAATGACACATGGGCATATGATCTAAACACAGATACATGGACAAATGTTACACCAGTTGCTTCCCCACTAGGGATGAGTTCAGCACAAATGGCATATGATTCAGAAAGTGACAGAATAATCATGTTTGGAGGTTATCACAGTCCATATGATGTTCCCTTCATGGATCCAACAGGTCAAGTGTATAAGATGGAAACTTGGGCTTATGACTACAACACTAATACTTGGGAAAATGCTACAGACATTCTTGTTAATCCAGATCCTAGATTGGACCATGCAATGGCTTATGATTCTGAGAGTGATTTGATAGTTATGTTTGGAGGACATACTCATTTGAACAATGAAGACATGCAAGATGAAACCTGGACGTACGACTATAATACAAAAACATGGACAGAAATGATTCCTCCAACAGGATTACAGAGATCTTCACATCAAATGGTTTATGATTCTGAAAGTGATTTGATAATTCTATATGGAGGATTTGTTGCTACATCTGTTAGTACTTATCTTAGTGATTTATGGACCTATGACTCTAATACAGATACCTGGACAATGATTGATCAAATTTGCACACCTCCAACATCAAAGACAAATTTTTACATACTAAGTCTGATTTCTGCTTTTGCAGTAGTTTTAGTTATGAAATTTAAAAGAAGGTAGTTAAACTTCTTTATTTTCTATTTTTTTGGGAAATTCTTTTTAATTATAACCTCGATAATGGTTACTATTGAACAAAATAGCTAGAATATCCTTTAAGTTTTTAATAGTAATAGTAATGCTATTGATATCTATAGGTAAATCTAGCAATATTTCGATTTCTTCAAACCAAGATTCAGTTTATGCTGAGATAAATCAAGAGGTTATAGAAGTAAACTATCAGAAGGTTAGAATTGATTTCAGAAGCATTGATGAAATCCATGTTGTTGAAGAGCTGGAAATAAAGAATTTAGAAAATGATTCGATTTCCGAGATGGAATTTTGGCCAAGCTTGAATTTAGATTTCAGAAATATATTAGTTACTGATGAAGGATACTCACCTATTACTTCAGTTCCTCATGAAATCACAAAATCAATTACCATTTATTTTGACCAAGTTATAAACACAAATCAAAGTTTTACATTTATTGTTGATTATTATCTAGATATAAGTCTTGATCCTAGTGGTCACAAACCTCCATATTATTATAATTTTCAATATTTCCCAGTATTGACATATTTTACACATGAATATAATGTTGAATTAGGTTTACCAACAAATAGTTGGTTACATGAAGATGAAATAATTCAACAATCCTTCTTCCCTATTAATGGTACCTATGATCCTTCAGGAGGGAGAATTTTTATTTATTGGTCTTTCATCAATGTTAATCCAGAAACTTACTTCTTCATTGAAGTATATTTTGATGAACCTGGTGATCCCAGCAATCCTTTATGGTTATATATTGTAGGTCCATTATTTGGCATTGCTCTTGGAGCATTTAGTGTATATTGGTGGATGAAGAAAAAAGAAACAAAGGTAATGAAGGAAGTAGGAAAAGTATTTCTGACAGAAGATCAGAAGCTAATTCTTAATCTGATTATTGAATCAGAAGGTAAAATAACTCAGAAAGAGTTGATAAATAGGACAGGTTTCACGAAATCAAAGATATCTAGAAATTTGACTCCTTTAGAAAACAATGAATTGATATCTAAAGAAAGATGGGGTAGAGAGTATAAGGTCTTCATAACTGATAGAGGAAGAAAGGTGATAGAATGAATGTTGTAGAACAGTTGCAAAATAAACAAATACAATTTCTCATAATTGTTCAAATTGAGTGTAAGGTAGGTAAGGTAAATGAATAGAAAAATCAAGATAATTATTGCAATTTCTTCTTCAGTTGTTTTATTATTATCCACGTTTCTAGCTGTTTACTTTACAGTAATCT
This sequence comes from Candidatus Heimdallarchaeota archaeon, assembly GCA_016840095.1. Classification (GTDB taxonomy): domain Archaea; phylum Asgardarchaeota; class Heimdallarchaeia; order Heimdallarchaeales; family Heimdallarchaeaceae; genus UBA460. The sequence goes on along the minus strand of JAEOSZ010000093.1, from coordinate 12,467 downwards.
CTCCACCAAGATTAACAGAATTCGATAACATCGTTATTTGGAATGATAGTGATTTTAGAAATTATAAGTTCGAAGGGAAGGGAACTGAAACTGAACCTTATCTAATTACTAATTATGAGATTTCCACCTCCATAGCTAGAGGTATTTTCATTGCTGATACTACGAAGCATTTTATTATAGAAGGGTGTGATATCGAAGCACCATATGCAGGAATTTATATTCAGAATACTGCTGAAAATACAGCTCATATCTCTAATAATATTGTTAAGAACGGCAAAATTGGCATCTTTGTTTCCAACTCAGATGGAGCATATATAATCAATAATACATGTGAAAACATAGATGGTCAAAATGGTATATCAATTCATCACTCAAATGAGATGAAATTGATAAATAATACTATCAACTCTGTTGAAGGTAAAAATGAATTTTCAGAGAATGCAAATTTTGGTAATGGAATATTAATTGCCAACTGTCCAGATTCTCAGATTTTAAGGAATCAAGTTTCAGAAAATGATGGAAATGGAATATCTTTATCATATTCCCCAAATTGTACAATTGAACAAAACAATTTAAACCAAAATATTTTAACAGGTTTATATATTTGGGATTCTGCAAACGCAGTTATTAGGAATAATGAGATTATTGGTTCTGGTATAGTCTTTGATACTTATAATAGATATACTTTTGGAGTGAATGTTATTCCTCTAGAATATTATGAATCATTTATAGTAGATGAATCAAATATCGTAAATGGTAAACCTTTAGGTTACTATGTTGACTATCATAATCAAGTGATAAACACTGATCTTCATGATCAATATATCTTTATAAAGAGCTCAAACTTGACAATTTCAGGTTTAGATATAACTGATTCTACAGGACTAGCTTTTTACTATTGTGAAAATCTGTATATACTAGATAATAATATTATTAATTCTGCTGAATGTGGAATTAACATCTTTTATAGTGACAATACAACTATTGAAAACAACATATGCAATTTCAATGAAATTGGGGGAATCGAGTTTCTTTATAGTAATAACTCACTTTGTAAAAACAACACTTTCAATTACAATTCTCGTGTTGGTTTATCAAATGATTACTCCTTCAACAATTCTCATATAGAAAATCAGTGTAACTACAATGGGAACATTGGATCAAGTATAGCATGGAGTACTCAAATCGACATTCAAAGAAACAATTACAGCAACAACATCATGACAGGAATCGATCTTACAGAATGTACAGACATAACAGTCAATAATAATACTATGATGAATAACCAGTATGGGGTCTCATTATATGATTCAGAGACTTGCATCATAGTGAATAATACAGTTTCTCAAAACAGTTTAGGTATCATATTGTTTGGTAGAATTGCGTTTGGATTCACAAATTTTACTACTATTACATATAATTCTATCTCAGACAATACACAGTATGGTGTAGTAATCTATGCAGGATATCAAAATAAGGTTCATCATAATAGTTTCATTAATAATAATCTCGTGGGAACAAGTCAAGGATTTGACTCAGGAACTAATAATATTTGGTATGACATACTTTCTTCAGAAGGGAATCATTGGTCTGACTGGATCTCTGGTCCTTACACTATCTCAGGTTCAGCTGGTTCAGAAGATCTTTACCCTCTAGCTGCACCTCCAGTTTAATTTCTATATCGAAAAGAGTTATACAACCATTGTGAAACTTTTCTATTTTTTATTTCTGCGATATTTCATGTAATCTGAAGTGAATATAGTTTTGTTAAAGTTTTGAGCTTTAACAGGTGAAAAAATGAAAAATAAAAAACACAAAAACAAAGTTATTCTCTTTATATCTTTTCTATTTATAACTATACTCTGCTCTGCATCTATTAACGTTTCAGCTCAATGTGCTCCTAATCCATATCCTTCAGGAAAAGCTGGTCATTCAATGATTTATGATACACTAAATGATGTGATCATTGTATATGGAGGTACAACAAGCTTTGTTGGGGATTACAAAGATCATTCTACTTATGATGTTTTAGCTTATGATTGTAATAATAACAATTGGACTAATTTGAATCCTATAGGACAACCAAATGGTTCCAGTTGGACTGCAATAGCATATGACTCTGAATCAGAAAAATTGATTCAGTTTAGTGGAGTTGCACCAGATGGTACGTATTCTGATGATACTTGGATATTTGATTATGTAACTAGAACATGGACAAAAGCAAATCCTAATGCTACTCCTGCAATTAGACACAACCATGTAATGGCATATGACTCGGAGAGTGATGTAGTAATTTTGCATGGAGGTATTGCGCACAATGAATATAATCCAACAGGAGAATATATCCACTATAACGATACTTGGGCATATGATTTCAATTCTGATACCTGGACGAATATGAATCCAAGTGGTTTAGATGTTGGTCTAGCTGAAGCACAGATGGTTTATGATTCAGAGAGTGATAGGATGATCATGTTTGGTGGGTACTATACTCAACCATATGATGCTCCAGGTCCAGAACATTACTCCCAAGAAACATGGGTATACGACTATAACTCTAATACTTGGGAAAATGTAACTACAACTATTCATCCAGACTATAGAATTGATCATGCATTAGCTTACGATTCAGAGAGTGATAGAACTATTCTAATTGGTGGATGGCAACTGCTAGCTAACTCTCCAATAGTATCTGAAACGTGGATTTTTGATTACAATACACAAACATGGGAGAACATGAATCCATCATCTCAACCAGAAAGGTATGGACATCAAATAGCTTATGATTCCGAAAGTGATTTGGTTATTCTATTTGGTGGAATAAGTAGAACACAGGCATCAGTACCTTATGATTTGATTTATACTTATGACTATAATAGCAACAATTGGACAGCTATGTCTAAAGTGCTCTGCCCAACACCAACACCCACAAGCTTCATCGTTGTGTTACCAATGCTTTCTCTATTCAGTATCTTAGCAGTTATTGTAATTAGAAGAAAACGTAATTGAAATAATTAATCTGAAATTTAAATTACTCTTTTCTTTTTTCTTATTTTGCAAATACGAAATGTTAAACAACAATTGTGAAACTTTTCTATTTTTAATTTCTGCGATATTTCATGTAATCTGAAGTGAATATAGTTTTGTTAAAGTTTTGAGCTTTAACAGGTGATAACAATGAAAAAAAATAAACACAAAAAGAAATATCTGATTTTTTCAGCAGTACTTATCATAGTTAACTTGCTTTACGTAACAATTAGTATTTCAGCTGATTGCGCTCCAACACCTTATCCACTAGCAAAAGTTGGACATTCAATGGCGTATGATTCAGTTAATGATTTGATAATTGTATATGGAGGGCACTTTGCTAGTGGGTCTGAAAATAGAGTATATGATACTCGAGCATACGATTACAACAATAATGAATGGACAAATCTGAATCCTACTATAAAACCTAATGCTTCAAGCTGGTTATCAATGGCTTATGATTCTGAATCAGAGAAACTAATTCTGTTTGGAGGAGTCCCTAAAGAAGGATATACTTTAGCTGAAACTTGGATATATGACTATTCAACAAATACTTGGACGAAAGCAGATCCTAATACATCTCCAGGTTTGAGAAGCTCTCATGTTATGGCATATGACTCAGAGTCTGATATGGTTATAATGCATGGAGGAATTGTTGAAGCGGATTATTATCCAGGAGTAATAGATATTCACTACAATGATACTTGGGCATATGATTACAATACTGATACGTGGACAGATATGTCTCCGACTGGTTTAGATGTTGGTTTAGCTGAATCACAGATGGTTTATGACACTGAGAGTGATAGAATGATTATGGTTGGTGGATATTTTGTTTCTCCTTATGGAAATCCACTAGAGGAATATTACGCTACAGAGACTTGGGCATATGACTACAATTCTAATACTTGGGAAAATATAACTACTACAATTCATCCTACACATAGAATGGATCATGCATTAGCTTATGATTCGGAAAGTGACAGAACTATATTAGTTGGTGGTCATATAATTCCTTTTGATTACACTTTAGAAGATGAAACATGGGCCTTTGATTACAATACTCAAACTTGGGAAGATATGACCCCAACTAATCAACCTATAAGACTAGCTCATCAAATGGCATATGATGTAGAGAGTGATTTAGTCATATTGTTCGGTGGATTAAACTCCTCTCAATATAGTATATTCTACAATGAAATTTATACCTATGACTATAACAACAATAACTGGACTGTGATGTCGCAGATAATCTGTCCTACTGAAACAGACTTCTTCTTTATGTTACCAATGATCTCTCTTTTCAGTATTTTAGCTGTTATTGTTGTTTTAAGAAGAAGAAACTAATTCTTCACTCTCCTTTTTTTTTCGAAAAAGTAAAGAAGTCTAATGCTTCATACAATTTAATGACTTCTATTATTGAATTGGATGAAATAAAAGAGATTCTAGCTACAATAGATCCTATAAAAATTATAGAAGAGGGATTCATTGCTTATTCTGAAGGAAAAGTTGTCGTTCCACCAGTAGGAGAAATGATATTTGATGAACCTCCAGGAGAGTGTCATATTAAGTATGGTTTCATTAAAAATGATGATTACTATGTCATTAAAGTAGCTTCAGGTTTTTATGAAAATCCTAAATTAGGACTACCTTCTAGTGGAGGTTTAATGCTTCTTTTTAGTCAAAAAACAGGGGAATTAATTTCTGTATTACTTGATAATGGTCATTTGACTAATGTGAGAACTGCAACTGCTGGTGCTATAGCTGCCAAGTATATGGCACCAAGTAAAGTAAATAGAATAGGAATTTTTGGTGCAGGTGTTCATGGAAGAATGCAACCAATCTATCTTCAGAAAGTTCTAGATTGTAAAGATATAATCACTTGGGGGATTAGTCAAGAAGAATTAGACATCTATGAAAAGGATATGAAAAAACTAGGATTCAAAGTTCAAACAACTACAAATCCAGAAGAAATAACTTCAACCTGCAACTTGATAATAACATGTACACCTTCTAAAGAACCACTTATTTTTGCTGATCAAATTCAGAAAGGAACTCATATTACTGCAATTGGTTCCGACACCCCTGAGAAACAAGAACTAGATTCTGTAATTGTTAAAAATGCTGATAGATTGGTTGTTGATAGTTTTGACCAATGTCTTGAAAGAGGAGAGAGCTACAAAGCAATAAGCAATGGAATGATTACTAAGGATAAAATGGTTGAGTTGGGAAAGGTCATTTCTAACAAAGAATTCCGAAGACAATCTGATGATGAAACTACTGTGGTAGATCTAACTGGAGTAGCAGTTCAAGATATTCAAATCGCAAAAGCAGTTTGGAAAGGCATATCTTGATTCGATTATCAAATCCCCACAATCTATATAAATATCCATGTTTAGAATCTTCAGTTAAATTTAGTTAAAGAAGATTGACAACTAGAGCTAGAATAGCATACGAATACTATCTAATACCTATCAACTTTGTTTTTAACAATGGGACATGGTGAAAGAAGTGAAACTTAAAAAGAGGATTGTAATAATTGCTGTTTTGATTCTTTATGTTTTTAGTGGAACCGCTGTAAATGCCCAGATTTCAGAATTTCCTCTAATATATACAGAAGAAATTGAAGATGGAGGTTTAATTAGTAGCTATCCTGTTTTAGACGAGAACAATACTCTTCATTCATTCATACTTCTACAAACTGATAGGAAAAAAATCATACATCATTATGTTGAGAACAATATCACTCATCAATCTCTATTTGCAAGTAATTTCAGAGAAATTGAATTCATGGATAGTTTTCTATTTAATGGTAGTTTCTATCTTTTTTATAGAGAATACACTTTTTCAAGTTTAACTCATTTCAAACTTTATAGCTGGTCCCTTGAGAACGAAACAACAACAATAGTTGCTTCTTATAGTGATTTTGAGCTTTATGCTATACGTTTTACACGATCACAATTCATCAATAATTCATTCCACTTCTACCTAACACATCTCTATGGTGTTGAATATGTTTTCATGAATGTAACTCACTATTCGGGTTTGAATTCATTTACAAGTGAGGAGTTTTTCATAGCTAATTATTTCCAGAAAGAGGTTGTAGACATAATTATGGATTCGAATGGTGTACTTTGGTACCTTTTCCAAGAGTGGAATTCACCTCCTACTTATTTAGGTATATTGAGATATTTGGGTATAGGAAAATTAGAGAATGAAGCTTTGACTTACGTTACAAATTCCTTGTTTGAAGGAATTACCTATCAAGTAGAAAGATTCGTTACATTTTTAGAAAATAAAGATATATTCAGTGTTTTATTCTTTCATGCCAATACAATTTATTATGGTACGTTTAATGGTTCAAATATTAATTACGAAACACAAGAACTAAAACTAAACTATTTCATAGACAATTTTATTCTTAGATATACTGAAAATCTGACGAAAGTGTGTCTAGTAGCAAAACTTGGAATTAGTAATTTTGTTTACTTCTATAATGGATATTATAATAACCAAACTTTTAGGTGGGAATTTAACTCTGTTTCAACTCAATTCCAAGCTTTAGATAACACATATGGCTTTGATTCAAATGATGATAACTATGTAATTCAATATGTTTCTGTAATTACCTCAAGCATAGTGGAAAGCCCAAAAGGTTACGACTATGTACAAGAGAATTTGATGGTTCTTATGACCAAAACTTCTCTCGAAGTTGTACCAGAAGTGATTTTTGAAGATACTGAATTATATAATGTCTTTAGATACTGGTTATCCGAAAATATTGTATTTTTTACTCTTTCAATAATAGCATCAGCTGCGATTGTCGTTGTAGTCATTTTGATCTTGAGAAGAAAAATCCCGAAAGCTATGAAATTCCTAACAGATAAGGAGGAGTATGGCAAACTTCCTTTTGCAATTTTAGTTTACAAAAATTCATTAAGATACATAGGAAATGCTTTTGAAACTTTCAAAATGATAGGATTTACAAACAAGAAGAGAACAATACTTACAATATTTAGTTTGTTGATAACAGGTTTTCTGTTAAACTCATTTTTGATAATCTCAGAATCACAACAACCTGCGATGATCAATTCATTTTATGAAGCTCAAGATTTAACTGATAATAGAGTAGTTACAGCTGAACTCACAACAGCTATAGAACATCTTGAAGATTCATCCTCTGACTTTTCACCTTTATATCATCAACTTGCAGAAGATGAATTAGTTCAAATTTATTCGAATCTTGAGATTGGCAAATACGTTGAATCTGTCACGTCCACTTATACAGTCATGCTAGGTATATCGGGAAATCTTCACCGTCAAATGACTTCAATTCCAAATGATACAACAGAAATAATCACAAATATATTAGTTGAAGGTAGAGCCCCAGTAAACTCGAATGAGATTGTTGTTTCTACTGCTATAGAACATGGTTTGGGTTTGAATCTTAATGACACTTTTAATTTAACCATTTCCTCAATCGAACAATCAGCAGAAGTCATTGGTAATTTCAGTATGGAAGTCACTGTGGTAGGTTTTTTTTCACTTCCTACATCAACTGAACTTAAGACTTTGACAGATTATTATGGTCAACACTACGATCTTTTCAGAAAAATTAGGATGGCAAATTTACTTACAACAAATGACATTCTTTTTCAACTGTTTTCTTCAAGTAATAGATTTGAACTGATGATTCAAGGTTTCTATCAAATAGATTTTGATTTTACTGATTTTCAGATAAAAGATAGAATCCCTTTGTTAAATGAACAGAGGACAATAGTCAACAAGACTTATACATTTCCATTTGATAGTTCTTCTTCAATTATCATTACAGAAGAAATGATGTGGTTATTGGGATATTTCAATAGTTATTATATGCAAAATATGGCTAGAATTATCTTCTTTGCTTGCCCAGCGTTACTGTTATCCGTATTCATGGTAATAGAATCTTCAGACCTATTTTCTACTAGCTATGAACAAGAAGTTGACATACTGAGGAAAAAAGGTCTTAGAAGGATGAAAATTGCAAACCTATTTCTCTCGGTTAGAATGGTTGAAGCTTTTATTGCTACAACTATTAGTTTTGGAATAGCAGTTTTAACATCAATTCCTCTGATAAGAATTGAAGGATTTTTGAGTTTCTCGAATGAAAAAACAAAACTATTACTAAGTAATGTATTTCTTAAATTACTAATTGTTTTTGGAGTTTTAATAGTTATTTCAGTACCTAAGATTGTCTCAATTGCTTCAGCAAGAAGAAAATATGAGAAGGATCCTAAGAAGGTTGTTAATCTTATTAAGAAATTACCATACAGGGATCTAGCAGTTCTAATTCCAGGAATCATTCTATTTCAAATTTTCTACAACAGAACGATAGTTGCATTATATACCCAAGATCTATCTCAATATATTGTCAATCTTATGCTTACATTGCTAGGTGCATTATTCTTAATTGTGGGAGGACTACCAATATTTATTAAAATACTATCAATAGTCTGGAGATTTCTAGGATATATTCTATGGAACACTAGAAAGAATAAAATTACATACATTTTTGCAGAAATTAGCAAAGATATAAAATACTTTGAAAATATAACAGTTATTTTTTTGATGGTAATAATTATCGTAATTCCTTCTATTGCAATACCATATACGAAAGAAGAAGTATTAACTAATCAAGCATTTTTCCAGAACGGTTCAGATTTAATGATTAATGATTGGAATTTGGTTGAAAATCTAACTCAAGCTGAAATTAATGATCTAGCGCAAGTGAAAAATTCTGCTAATCTTCGTCTTTATACTGTTCTTTATGGAGCATTAGCAGATTTGCAAATATTAGTTATAAATAAAACGGATTTCATCAATACGATTTATGAACCATCCAATGATTTAATGGAGTTTAATTGGACTGAATTACAACAGTTAGAAAATGACACTGTAATAATTTCTAACACTACAATAGCTGAATTTGGAATTATTCCAGAGGATTATGTTACTTTCACAAGAGTTATAGATTCACAAATAGTTAGTCATTCAGCTTTAATTCTAAGTTCTTTTTCATTATTTCCTGTTTATCACTCAGAAAGAGATAGTTCTAGAAGTAATACACTTATGATAGTATCTAGCGAGTGTTTTGATTTAATACAACTTTTGACTCCAGGCATGGTCCTTACTTCAGACGTACTTATGGTTCGTTTAAATGATCTGAAGTATTTAGATGAAATGAAAGAAGAGCTTTACCAAATGAGTCAGAAGAAAGTAATATCCTATGTAGATGTGAGGGAATCTCTGAAAACTCCTCTTTATAGTATTTTTATAATGGAGATCTTTCTTTCACTTGGAGTAGCAAGTGTGATATTCATTTTTTCAAGTTATACTACAGCTACAAAGGTAATTGAGAAAAGAGTTATCAAACATGAATTGATGAAGAAAACGGGGTTAAAGGCAAACACGATTGTCAATCTCACCTTAGTAGAAAGTAGTCTAGCGGCAATGATACCGGGACTAGGAATTGGAACAGCTCTAGGCAACTCAGTTTTGAAAAGATTACTTTCTCTATTAGCGTATGGGAAAGAACCATTTACAAAATATACAATAGTGTATCCAACGAATGCAATAATTATTGTATTTGTACTAATTCCAATAATACTATATTTAAGCTTGAATTGGAATTTAAGAAGAGAATTCAGAAGATATGCACCAACACAAATGGAGTGAAAAAATGATAATATGTAATGACCTCTCAAAAGTTTATACAGATCCAATCACAGAAGTAAATGTAATAGCTCTTAGAGGTATAGATCTAGAGGTTAAAACTGGTGAAATCGCCTCAATAGTTGGACCCTCTGGTGCCGGAAAAACAACCCTTATCAAAATTTTCTCCGGATTAGAAGCACCAACTAGTGGCAATGTTTTACTCCATGGAACAAGTCTAACTGACTTAAGTCAAAGAGAAATGCAAGATTTTAGATTTAGTAAGATAGGAATTCTCAGTCAGCATTTGAATGATAACTTAATCCCTCACCTTACAGTCAAACAACATATTCTTTTACCAATGAGGTTGAGAAAAGTACCTCTAGAAAAAGCTAAAAAAGAATCAGAAGAAATAATGAAGAGCTTGAACATCTTCCCTTTAGCTAACAAAAAAGTAACTAAAATCTCAGGAGGAGAAGCAATTAGAACAAGCATTGGAGCCATCATAGCTAAGAAGTCAGACATAATTCTAGCAGATGAACCAACAGGTCAACTCGATACTGAAAATACTAATGATGTTATTGAAACCTTTAAGGATTTGAATAAGAATCTTGGAACATCAATCTTAGTAGTTACTCATGATCTTCGATTTAGAAATGCTTTTCGTAAAAGCTATATTCTTCGTGATGGAAGACTTGTAGGTATTAACCAAGATTTTGACAGGTCTAGTTTGGATTTTCTTCTTAAACCAATAGATTCTGCTCTCCAATCAGCTGTTGATAAATTTCAGTATGTAAGAGTTCCAAAAACAATTCTAACTGAAGCTGGTATTAGTTCTCTAGCTGAGTTCAGTTTGCATCCTTCGAAGAAGTTTGCTATTATTTACAATCCTCAAGCGATTTCAGAAAGTGCAGTTCAAGATGTTCTTAGAAAATCTGAGGAATATTATGACAAAGAAGAAGACTTATCAGAAATTGAGAAAGAAGATACTCCCCCAACACTTGATCATGTGGATTTTCTTTTTGAAGAAAGACATACTATTCCTAAGAAATCGACTCCCAATATCATAGAAGTTCAGAAATTATCCAAAGCTTTTGCCATAAATAGTAAAACACAGCATGTTTTGAATAAAATCTCTTTTAGTGTTCAGAGAGGAGATTTTGTTGTCATTGCAGGGAAAAGTGGAGCTGGTAAAACAACTTTGTTAAATGTTGTTTCCGGAATTGAAACTCCTGACTCAGGCTCAATCATCCTTAATGGTATAGATGTTACAGAGATGAACAGGGCCAACATGTCAAAATTTAGATTTAATAATATCTCAATGATCTCTCAAATGCACAATTTGTATGGTCAGTATACTGTTGCTGATAATATTGTAATTCCTAAAATCTTCAGTAGGAAGAAAAACAAGTTAGAGGATGAAGATTGGCATATGATGGAAGATTGCAAGATTCTACACAAAGCTAAACACTATCCTATTGAACTCTCAGGAGGAGAAAATCAACGAGCAGCATTAGCAATGGCATTATCTAGAGGAAATCCTTTACTTTTTGCTGATGAACCTACAGCTAATGTTGATAGCTTAATTGCGAGAAATATAGTCTCCCTATTGATGGATATTAACAAATTCCAAAAAACAACTATCTTGATGAGCACCCATGATTTGTCCTTGGTAAGAATTGGATTTAGATTGATAAAGTTAGAAGATGGGAATATAGTAGATGATTTCAGAGTAACTAAGGATAATTTTAGAGGTATAATTGAAGATTATTTCAATGTAGATATTGAATGAAAGCAAAAAAAAAAGAGAAGTTGTGAAAACTCTCATCTATTTTGGATACTCGAGTTTCTTGCCTAGAAGAACCCATACCCAATCTACTAACCATCCAATACCAAAGACCCCAGCAGTAACTAACCAGAGTAAACCAGTTAGAAAATATCCTTTGTAGAATCTATAGATACCAAATTCTCCTAGAAAGAATGCTAGGAGGAAATCTAATAGTTTGACCATTTTTATTCACCTTAAGAGATGTAAATCTCTCTTTAGAAGCGATAGAGCTTATTTATAAAATTATGCAAATTTTAAATCAAGTTTAAGAAAGTAGAATTATGAAGAGTTGGAATGATAGCTAAATATCCTTGAAAATTGTTGCCCCTGTGATTATACTTTTATTTTAAAAAGGCAATGTATTTTTGATGTCAATCGTCTCTGATAACTACGTTTGTCCTAAATGTTTTACAGAAGGAGCAACGGTATTAGAGAGTAAAGAATCTTATCATTTAGATAATAACAAATTCTTTCAAATCATCCATGTAACTCTTGTTTGCAAAACTGGATGTTGGCACAATTGGAAGGAATACTATAAGATTCTCCTAAAGGATTTTTCACATGAAGAGGAGATTACTAAAGTTCCCTACTTCACTGAGAAAATCATAAGTCCAGATCAAATTAATTTTGGAAAAGAATAACTCCTTATCAAGAAGAATTACGCTTTTTTAACGATATTTTCATAGTCTCAGAAAAGTCTCATACAGATTTTCATTAATGATAAAATGTTTAGCATTCTATTGAACAACGCTGTAGGAAACGTTTTTTTATGTAAAATGATTAAAGAGTTAGTATTGCATAAAAAAACTACTAGGATTTTGATAATATTCATTTCAATTGCTACATTATTGATTCCTTGTTCTATCTGTAGTGAAGTTTGCTATTCTTATACTAACCTACCAAATAATCCCCAAATTGC
>JAEOSZ010000092.1 GCA_016840095.1 Candidatus Heimdallarchaeota archaeon | reverse complement strand
TGTGCCCAGGTAATTATTTTATTTTTATCAATATCTGCAATAGCTTTAGGACGACGAACATCATCTAACCAGCGATTACAGAGATGTAAATGAGTATCGATATACATAATCTAACCTCCTCCTCTGAAGAATGTATAAACACTTAATAATTATTCGATAACAAATTTGAGCAGATTGTAGTTTAGCACTCTCTTGTACTATTTCTAAATTGTACCGTTTGGTACCACTTTTGGTACATTTTCAATACCAAGCTACACATTAATTGTGAATATTCGAATGTTATTTTTGCAAAGCCACTCCGGCTTTAAGGTGATAAAAATGAAAAACAAGATTAATACAACAAGAAAATCAAATATAGTAATAAGAATGTCTCTGTTGCTTGTATTGTTTATTTCTATGTCAGTTACTACTTCATCAACTATTTCTGTTTCTGCTTATCCAGTTGAGGAAGTCTTTGATACAGATTTTGATGCATATGTAGAAAATTTCATAGACACTTTGTGTACTCCAGATGACTCAGTCCATATGGCATTGATAAATGATACTGAAATTGTTCATGTCAAAGGTTATGGAGCTTATCCTGAATTAGATACAGTACATTTGCTTGGAAAGCTTTCACAGCTGTTCACTGTTACTGCTATAATGCAACTTTATGAAGATGGTTTGATAGATATATTGGATAATATCAATGATTATTTGCCATATAGCCTGAATAATCCAAACTTTCCTGCATATCCTATTAGAATCCAGTACCTCTTGACTGGAACTTCAACTCTAATTAATACTGAAGACTATTGGGATCTGGCAATGAATGAAACTTATCCATTTGAGGACATGTTCTATAATCTTCTCCATCCTAGTGGTGATTATTATGATTCAGGTCAATGTTGGCTAGATGTTGATCCACCATCAATCCATTATTACATAAGTCAAATAGCTTTTGATCTATTAGCCTACATCGTAGAGATTGTAACTACAGAGGACTTTTCACAATATATTGCTGACAATATCCTTACTCCATTAGGGATGACAAATACAAAACTAAATTACTCAGAATATGACTCATCTAAGCTTGCTAACCAGACAATACTCTATAATACTCCAGTACATTTACCACACACAAATTATGATGGAAGAGGAGCTATTGGTTGGAGAACAACTATAGAAGATTATGTAAAATTTGCATATAGTTTCATACATGGAGTGTACGATAGTACATCAATTCTCAACTCTACTTCATTAGATCTTATTAAGACAAACTATGGAAATAACTATGGTTTTGGTTTAAACTTGAACTGGACTATGCATCAGACAGGAACTGAGAGATATGATAGCTTAAACAGTAATGTATGGAACTTTCCAGGACAGGGTAGTTTGGGATGTTACGATGAAGTTCTTTTTAATGAGAAATTTGGAATCGTGATGCTTGCTGATGCCCATGCTGTGCTAGGAGATGACCAAGGAGTTGTAAATGATTTCTTTGAATTCATAGAAAATGCAATGTTAGATCTTCTAAGAGAAGAAACTACTAAGACTAGCTTTGGGATTCTTGTAGTACCAGTTGTATTTGCTTTCCTTGCAACATTGATAATCCAAAGAAGAAGAACTAAAAATTAAAGGAAGTACATTTCTTTACTCTTTTTTTTATTTGAAAAACAGTACCACAATAGTACCGCCCTACATTTCAATTATATCTAATGCTTATGTTAGTTATTAACTTTCATAAGAATTCTGGTGAAAAGATGGAATATAGTAATATAAGAAAGAGAATAAAAGGTAAAGAACTATTGACTTTACTCATCGTTTTATTGATTTTGGTTTCCTTTTTTGGTTCTACAAGTTCGTCCTCTTTAAAAGTTCAAGCTGAAACTCCAGAGGAAGTCTTCGACTATGAATTTGATCAGTTCTTTGAAGACTTTATGAATTATACTGGTGCTCTGTCTTTAGCATTGGGTTTTATAAATGGTACAGAAATCGTCTATGTTAAAGGATTTGGAGATCAACCTGAAAACGAAACAGTGTATCAATTAGGGGGAGTATCAAGGATTTTTGCTGCAACAGCAATTATGCAGTTATTTGAAGATGAACTTATTGATCTCGAGGCAGATATAACTAACTACTTTCCTTTTTGGATAAGAAATCCAACTTTTCCATCTACCCCTATTACTATTAAGCAAGTTCTTACTTATGGGTCTTCTATAAGATCCTATGAACAATATTGGGAAAAAATAATAGATGAGGGCTATAATTTTACTGACATTTTTTACGATTTCTTCCATGAGGATGGTTCTGAATATGGAACTTCTTGGAGTGAGTTTATGCCTGGAACAGCCTACTATGAATGGTGGCAAGCATCACTTTCGTATGATATGCTTGCATACGTAGTTGAATATATCACTGGTAAGAATTTCACTCAGTATGTAGAAGAAAATATCTTGATTCCATTAGGTATGGAAAACACAAAACTAGACTATAATGAGTATAACGAAACAGTTCTCGCTGCCCCGCCGTTAATTATAGCCAATCATGCAAATATAACCGTCCCTAGACGAAACTATGATGGACGAGGTTCTTCAGGATGGAGAACAACCATTGAGGATTATATAAAACTCATGTATAGCTTTATGCATGGTTCTTATAACGGAACTTCAATACTCGAACAAACTACTATAGATTTAATGCTTATAGATCAAGGGGATGGATCAGGTTATTGTTTCTCTAGAAATCTATTTGTGTGGAATACTTGGGGTATGTGTAGTAATGTAGGGAGCATACCACTTGGTTCTATGGGAAGTTTTAGTGTAATGCTTTTTAATGATGAGATAGGTATATCTCTACTTTGTAACTCTCATTTCTTGCATTCTGAACTGCAAGATGACGCAGACAGGGCCTTCGAACATATTGTCAGTTCTCTTGAAAGACTAATACCCACTCCAACTAAAACAAACAATGAAATGCTATCAAGTTTAGTAGCTTTTGCTTTAATCAGTATACTGTTAGTTCTGAAGAGAAAACAAGGTAAATCTAACAACTAGGGGGAATAGTTATATTATTTGAGGTATACTAGCTAATGTTGCACAAAAAATCACTAAAATTACTTAAACTTGCCTTCTTCACCCTTTTAGTGATTCCTTTATCCTTTGAGACTAGTAGTGACATTAGTCAAAAGTATGATAATGTATGCATAAACTCTGAATCTCCATGTATAATCAACTCTCACACAATAAAAATTGACATTATAAGTGTAGACGATATAATTGTTATAGAAGAATTCATCTTCAAAAATAACTATACAGACCCAATTGAAGGAATTAATCTGTGGTTAAACCAATCGTTTTCAAATTTAGCAATTGAAGACAGTTATAGCTATTTAGAGTTTAATTTTATAAACAACACTAATTTGCTTTCTATAGATTTTATTGACACTCTTGAAGTAAATCAAACAGCTTTTGTTAAGATTTCTTATACTTTGGATGGCCATATGGAAAAAATAGGAAAGGATCCAGCATATTATCTATTCTCATTTTCCCCCTCTATGACTTATTTCACACTAAAACAACATATCGATTTAAAATTGCCTGCAACATGCTATATACATTATGGAGGAACACCAATTGACATACATCCAGATACGGGTCCCCCAGTTGATATAGGAAACCAGAGACTAATGCTTCAATGGTCTTTTGCTGATTTAATTCCTTTTGATATCGAGCATTTCATTATTGTTTGCTTTGATGAACCTATATTAAAAGAACCAATTATTTGGCCTTTCATAGTGAGTCCTATATTTGGTTTAGCAGCCGGTGTAACTGGAACAGTCTGGTTTATGCGACGTAGAGAAAAAAGAGCTATTAAGAAAATTGGAGAAATCTTTCTTACGGACAACCAAAAGCAATTTCTTAAGATCATTATTGAAAATGGAGGGAAAATTTCTCAAAAAGAATTAACTACTATTACAGGTTATACTAAAAACAAAGTTTCTAGAAACCTAATTTCCTTAGAACAACAGCAGCTAATTATTCGAGAAAAATGGGGGAGAAATTATCGAATTTACATAACTGAAACAGGTGAAAGAGTTGCAAAATAATCGTGTGAATCAAGTACCATCAAATTCCCAATTCAGTACTTCACAACAGTTGATGTATTTTGAAGATTCAATAATATATAGGTGATAGAATGAAACTAACAAAAGTTCAGATAATAATTATTTCTTCGATAACACTAGCAGTTGTCTTGACACTTTCATTAACTTTGACTCTCATACCATCAGGTGCAGAATATACTGAGCATAGTTCTATTGTTATCTGGAAAGATGAGGATTTTGAGAGTTATAATCTCCCTGGAACAGGAACAGAAACTGATCCATATCTTATTCAAAATTATGATATTTCATCACCATCATCAGAAGGTATTGTTGTAGATGGTACTACAAAACATTTCATCATTCGTAATTGTTTTCTTAAGGGGCATGGTAATGGGATAGTAATAAGGAATGTTGCGGATGGAACTTGTAAGCTTTTTGATAACATTATTAGTCATTCCATCCACGACGGGATAAGAATATCTTTTACTGAAAATAATGTAATTTCAGGAAACACCATCTCTTACAGTGGAAGGAATGGAATTGGAGCAGTTAACAATAATTTTCTAAATATAGTCAATAATAGATTTCTTCATAGTGGTGATCATGGAGCAAGCTTGGATGAAGTTCATTACACCACAATAAAGGGAAATAGCTTTAAATCAGGCAATATGGAGATTTGGTACTGTACTAATTCTATTATTACTGAAAACGTGTTTAATAATAGTGG
Organism: Candidatus Heimdallarchaeota archaeon; assembly: GCA_016840095.1. Classification (GTDB taxonomy): domain Archaea; phylum Asgardarchaeota; class Heimdallarchaeia; order Heimdallarchaeales; family Heimdallarchaeaceae; genus UBA460. The sequence continues at coordinate 2,699 of JAEOSZ010000092.1, read as the reverse complement.
ATCTCTAGGCATCTACATCCGAAATAAAGAACCTTTTGATGTTTATTGTTCAAATATAACTATAAGTGAAAATATCTTTGAAAATCACTCTTCAGCTGGAGTTTATTTTAGATATTCTACTAATTTCACTGTTGAGAGAAATCACTTCAAGAATAATAAAGATGGAATTGCTGTAGGAAGGTCATATGATACAATTATAGATCAAAATTCTTTTACTAATAACAGTAGGCATGGAATTGATGTTGGTTATTTTTCTGAGCGTTGTATTATAACTAATAATCTACTACAAAATAGTGGACAGTATGGAGTAAATATGTATGGGGATGATTGTGAAATACATCATAATGTTTTCTTGGATGATAATGTAACTTTAGGATCTCAAGCTTATGGTTCTGGATCAGGTAATATCTGGTATGATGATTCAAATAATGCGGGGAATTACTGGTCCGACTGGATTTTTGGAGAGTATATTATAGCTGGGTGGCAAGGATATACAGATCCTTATCCGCTATATGACATTCGATTATAAACTTCCAATCCCCCAAACTTTATATTTTTTGAATGAGATTTGATTATTATGAAGAAGTCTCTTTCCTTTCTTCCTGTTCTCTTCTTGTTAATGTCTCCTTTTATTGTTTCTACTCTCCCTCAAGCAGATACTATTCCTACACTAGTTGATTATATTTTCTGCAACGGTAACGTAATTACTGTAGATGACAGCAACACTGTAGTTCAAGCTGTTGCAATTGATGATGGTTTAATCGTAGGTTTAGGAAGTACAGAAACCATTTTAGAGGATTTTGCAACAGAAAATGATACTACTTATGATTTAGATGGTCGCACTATCATGCCTGGAATAGTTGATGGTCACTCTCATTATATGGCTTCTTTATTCTGGATTGGAGAAAAATATGCTGTTTATGATTCTCAGTCAATAGCACTAGCTTATGGTTATACATCTTTAAATGAGAAAAGTATTGATCATGGAGAACTAGCTTGGTTACGAAGTGCTGAGCAAAATGGTACTCTTCGTCTTAGAGTTAATTGTTTCCTAATCTATAATTTCGCATGGTTAGAAAGTGACGAACCAGTTGAGGTTGGTGGTTGGGAAGAAGCTATCCCAATTAATGATTATGATAGGAAGTTACGAATTCCAGGTTTCAAAATATATGCAGATGGAGCTTCCGGAAACAGAGGTTTTCCTGCTGTGAGTGATCCCTATTCTCAAGAAATGATGGATTTATGGGGGATTACCAATCCTTATGGTGATTTATATTATAATCAAACAGAATTGGATCCCATTGTAGATGAGCTTCATGATAAAGGCTTTATTGTTGCTTTTCATGCTATGGGAGATCGAGCTACTGAAACTGTCTTGAATTCTATTGATTATGCTCTGAATGGTTCTACAAACAGTAATTACAGACACCAATTGGAACATAACAGTTTCATTAGAGAAGACCTAATTTCCTATGCTCTAACATTAGATACTATTCATTCAGTTAGAGGTTATTTCCCTACATATTGGCAAGAAGATTATGAAGCCCTATATTCTGCAACTTGGTTAGAAAGATATGTGAACAGATATTCACTGCCAGGAGAAGGACTTCACTCCTATCTAGAAACAGATTTTGGTTTCCTTCATGGATTTGATGAGGATGATTGGAGTAGATCAACCAACATTAGACCTTTCTTACATATGTGGGGTTTAGTTACAAGAAAAGCAATTGATGAAAATGGAACAATTCATTCACCTGATCCCTGGTTAGCTGAGCATCAAATTACAGTTGAACAAGCACTAAGAATGATGACAATAGAAGGAGCATATGCTGTAAAGATGGAAGATTATATTGGATCATTAGAAATAGGGAAATATGCTGATTTGATAGTAATTGATGATGATCCTTTAACTACAAATCCTGATAACATTAAGGATATTAACGTTACATTAACTATGATAGATGGAAAAATAGAATTTCTGTGGTCAAGTCACACATTTCCTACACCTTATACTAGTGGAACATCAAGAACAAGTTCTGCTCTCTGGATGGTAGTCATCTCTTTGTCAACTTTAATTGTAGCTGTTAATAGAAGAAAAGAGTCATAAGAAATAGTGCAAAAGTTTTAAAATAGTACTTTTCTTTTCAAATTATCTTTAATCGAGGATAGTACATGAATAAACAAGAAAAATCAAAATCTAAGCATCCATATGTAAAATGGTTTTTTGTTCATGTACTGAATCATAAAACACTTTTTACACTTAATTTCATAGGTATAGTATCTCTGACTTACTTACGGACCATTATTCCTATAAAGATTGGAGAGATAACTGATTCTATAATTCTCCAAGATTTCACTCAAACTATACTAATCACTATGTTAATCTTATTCGGTTTTTATTTCTTGAGAAATGCAGTTGAATATACAACTTGGATGATTGGTCATCAGTTGGGATCTAAAACTGAACAATCTATGCGTAGAGAATTTTTTGAAAATGTTCAGAACAAACCTTTAAGCTTCCACGATAGAATCAAAACAGGTGATTTGCAGGCTTTAGCAACTAATGATCTCAGAGTAGTGAACACCTTAATAGCTCATGGTTCATTCTATGTCTATCCTTTTGTACAGACTATAGTGACTCTTATTCAAATTCAGACCTTTAACTATTGGATGGCTTTATTGACTGTACCTTTCTTGGG
>JAEOSZ010000144.1 GCA_016840095.1 Candidatus Heimdallarchaeota archaeon | reverse complement strand
CTTTGATAAATCCAGACATCAAAATAACCACCATAGACCCACCATCCTTCAGGACAGTATTCGAACCAATCAACGTCTAATTCTATGACATGTACAAACACATAGAGATCCCAGAATCCTTCATAGATGAAAGTGTAGAAGACCTCATCCATGAAATACGATCCCGCTGATATAGCAACATCCGTATTAAGGTATATCAAGTAATCATGGGTTCCATTATCTATCCAAACCTCTATGTCAACTGTGTAGTCAACTAAATAATAGTTGTATACCCAGATTTGAATTCTTTCTTCAACGCCTATCCAAGCTTCGTAGTTTTGCTCAATTATAATATCTATAAAACCATAATAAACATTGTACCAACAGTAAGCATACCATGTTATATCCATCAGTAAATCTAGTACACTTAGAGTTACATCATAGTATCCAATAACCGTGAAAGTCCAATAAATTGTAACAGTATAGAGAGTATATGCAGCAATTATTACGATATCATCATAGATCACAACATTATGTGTTCCATTCCAGATAGTTACCATAATGTGAACTTCTTTTGCAATTGCATAACCATTGTAAACATAGATATCCATTGCTACCTCTATATCAACCTGAGCTTCATAATCCTGTATTATTGCAATTTCAAAGTACCCATCATATACATACCATTCACACTCTGTTGTTACTTCTTGTTGGTTAGTGTTATCCATCACCTTAAGGTTCACTAAATGATAACCTAGTGATGTGAAGGCATGTGTTACTGTAAATACATATTCTATCATTGGATGGAGAACACGAGTTTCAGTATAGATTAGAAAAACGCTACCATTTGAATATTGTATCCAAACTTCTATATCCGCATCAATATCAATAGCATAGAGGCTTAAAACATGACATTCTATATACGCTAAATCGTAAATAGCTATATCATATTCTTGAACAATCCATACATCTATTGTATCGGCTGTCTGTTGTATTCCTACTTCTTGAGTAGGGTTTGATTCTACTTCTTGAATTTCTTCGTTGGAGGTAGGCTCATTATAGTAAAGTGCTTGAGCTGCCTGATTTGATCCCCCTATCACAGCAATCGTAAAAAGTAGAATAATGAATGTCGTTTTCATTACTTTTCGTTTGTTCATATTAATACACACCCATATTGTGAGTATAACGTACCAATATACAATTGAATATTTATTTCTTTCCTCAAACGAAAATTAAAGAATTTTACCGACTAAAAACCCATTTTTAGGAGTTAAAGACTTGTCTTACTCACTAATTTTCTCGTTCTAGATTCAAATTCTTACACTGAGGCATTTCACTGAACACCCTTTAAGCTTTATTTTAAATAAACAGTGTTAATTTAAACAAAAAGACAATTGTTTATTTGATAAAAAACTATAGAAACCATTAAAAATGGATTTGAGAATGGCTTATGTCTACAAACTACGGGACAAAGAGATGTAGTTGGGAGTTTGCAAATGTCAGCCAAAAGTTCAAAGATATTATCTTTTGATAGGAAGGGTATTCCTTTAGTTATAATAGGCTTACCTCAAGCTGGTAAAACATCTTTAGTTAGACGAATGAAGACAGGAGAATTTCTAGATACCAAGCCTACTCTTGGGATGCAATTTGAAAATGTAGAGATAGGTGATGCTAGATTCGATTTATTTGATTTAGGAGGGCACGTAACATATAGACAGACAATTTGGGAGACATATACTAGATTGGCTTACGGGATAATTTTCATAGTTGATTCAACAGATCCTGAGCAATTTGACTTAGTAAAAGAAGAGTTCTGGAGAAGTATTTCACTGAAAGATAAAGCTGATGAGTTTACTATACTATTTTTATGCAATAAAACAGATTTAGAAGAAAGTGTTGATCTAGAAACTATCATCAACCATCTTGAACTCTTCAAACTTGCAGAAAAGGAAAATGCATCTTTCCAATTTTTCAAAACTTCTATGAAAACTGGAGAAAATGTTGATGATGCTCTTCAATGGCTTGTTAATAATGCTGCTAAAGTAGTTGCAAAAAGAAGGATAGATCCTCACATGTTTATGTTAGCAGATACAGAAGGTTTCCCCATCTTAGAAATAGATAAAATGGGATTGGAAGAAGATCCATCCTTACTAGCTGGTTTTTTATCAGCAATTGAAAGTTTTAGCCAACGAATATTTGGTAAAACGGGTATTCTACAGTATTTACAATCTGGAGATTACAAATATGTCATTAGATCCGATAACAAGTATATTTATTCCTTGATTATCCAAGACTCCGACAGTCAAGAAGAAGCAAGAAGGCTAATAGATCTCATAAGTGAACAAGTTGAAGATATAGAGCATTTTGGTATGCTTGAAGGTATCGTGGCCCAGATTCTAAACATTGATCCTAGCAAGTATGTCATGAGAAAAGGGTTTTCTTGAAGTCTAATGACAAAAATTAAAAATTAGCAAAACTGTTCTTTTCTTGAAAACAATGGTACAGCACTTCTTTTATCCTGAAACCATAGCTATTGTTGGTGCTACAGCTGATCCCAAAAAATTTGGTAATACTGTAACAGTTAATCTTGTAGAAAATGAAAATGTGACAAGTAAGTTATTCCCTATCAATCCTAAGTCATCAGAAATCCTTGGACTGAAAAGCTATCCCTCCGTTATTGATGTTCCTAAGGAGATCGATTTAGCAATAATCCTTGTTCCTTCAAAAGCTGTTCCTATAGTTGTTGATCAATGTATTGAGAAAAAGGTCAAAAGAATAGTTATCGTTTCAGCTGGTTTTGGAGAGATCAATGAAGAAGGGAAGATGATCCAAGAAGAAATGGCAAGAAAAGCAACTGCTGAGGGTATCAGGATAATAGGTCCAAATTGCGTGGGAATCATGAATGTTGACATAGGTATGAATGCTTCATTTGTTATTACTCCTCCTCATGGAAATGTGAGTATGGTTACTCAGTCAGGAAGCTTTGGTGCTGCATGCCTTTATGAAATGGAATGGCAAGGTTTAGGCTTCTCAAAGTTTGCTAACCTTGGAAATATGATTGATGTTAATCTAACTGATCTACTTGAATTTTTCAAGGAAGATGAAGCTACTCAAGTAGTGTGTATATATCTAGAAAATGTTGTCGATGGAAGAAGATTCTATGAGACTCTCAAGGAAGTAACTCAGATCAAACCAACTATAGTTTTGAAAGGTGGTCGCACATCTGCAGGAGCCAAAGCTGCTTCTAGCCATACAGGTTCAATAGCTACCGATTATAGTTCTCTTAAAGCAGCTGTTAAACAAGCTGGAGCTACTCTTTGTGAGAGTATGAGTGATTATGTTACTGCTATCAAAGCCTTTTCCTATTCTCCCTTACCTAAAGGAAACCGTGTTGGTTTATTTACAAACAGTGGAGGAAGTGCAGTTCTATTCAGTGATAATTTAGATGAGTTTGGTCTAGAGCTAGCCGAATTCAGCGAGGAGTTCAAAGAGAAAATAGATCCGTATGTTATACCTTTGGTAAAGAAAGTTATTGCATTAGACATGATAGCTGGAGCAAGAGGAGAAGAATTCTATCAAGTTGCTAAGGCTATGTTTGAGGATCCGAATATAGATATAATTGTTCCTTGTGCAGTCATTCCTACATTTTTAGAAATGGAACCAGATGAACATTACAAAGGAGCAATTCGTGCTTGGAATGAAACAGGTAGGAAGAAACCTATCTTACCTATATTTATGAGTGGAAAATTAATGAATCAAGTAAAGAAAGTTGCAGCTGAAGAAAATGCTCCAATCTTCATGTCTCCAAAAGAAGCAGCTTTCGCAGCAAAAGTATTAATTGATAGAAAGAAAAAATTTCAGAAGTAGGATTCAAGAATAAGTTCTTTTACTTTTTCTGCATCCTCAGTGTATTTAGGATTGATTTCCTTTCTTTTTTGCATAAAAGTTTCTAGATCCTTTTCCTCTTTGATATACCCTCTTTCTATTAGTTTCAGTGTAGATAGCAAAAGAGTAATGCTGACTCTATCCTTTAAGCACTTGTGAATCAAGGGGATAGATTTCTCGAATACTCTGTTATCTCGAATTTTGTCGGGAGTAACCATTATACCAATATTAAGGTAATATTATTTAAACATGTGTAGGACTGCTTTAATACCTATTCTAAGGCAAAATTGAGAAAACTTACAAGTTAAAAATAGAGTACTAAGGTAAACTTTTCTCTTCTTTTCCCCTTCGTTTATCTAGTATTCGGAAGCCTAGGATATAGAATAGTGCAAAAGTGCATGCAAAGATTACAGATATTATTCCCCAAACAAAATTTGGCCAATCACCATAAGCTCGTTCGATTGCAAGGAAAGCAAAAGTAAATGCAACAACTACAATCGTTGTCCCTAGAGTAGCAATTGAAGAAAGGATGACAACATCTCTTTTAGCTTCTTTTTTACTCAGTTCCATCAACCTCTGGTTCTGGTTCTGATGAAACTGTTTCTCCAAATTTAAGTTGATCGCCTAAAGGTTTTGAGATTAACTTAGGTTTACGCAAATTGAGAATAGTTTTCACACCCACAAAAGCTATTCCTACATCAAATAGAACTGCAACTATCCAGAAAACAGTATTATTAGTAAAAGCTGCAAGTATCATAATTGAGATAACCAATGCTAAAAGAAAGAAACTTAGTACTGGAACAAGTAACGGGTGATGTTGTGGTTTTATCTTAATCATAGTTATCATCTAGTATGTTTTCTTGGATTCAAGAATATGTGTTTTTTCTAATTCTTGTATTTCTATCTTTTCCTTATACATTATTAAAGATATCAATTTTGCACTTATATATGACAGAATTATCAGGAAGAACCATCCGAAAAGAATCCAGAGAGAGTATTTTCCCAATTCGTTCCATTTATCAATGAAACTTATCAAAGTAACAAAGGTGAGTATAGTTCCTAAAAGAAGCACTGTGCTAATTAAGAAAATCTTTCCCACTAATGATTGTTTCCTAAATTTGATCTTATCAGACCAGATTCTTTCTTTTAATTTTCTAAGGGAACTCATTGAGATAATATATCCATCGGTCAGACAATTATAAATATTTGTAGAGATTAGAAATTGAGCGAGTTCTTCTTAAACAATAGATAAAGGAAAAAAAAGGCAGAACTAAGGTTCAGCCTTGTAACTTTTCTAGAAGCTTGAGTAAGATCATCTGTTTTTCTAAAGGTAAAGAATCTTTGGAATGTGCTCTAATTGACAGAGCTTCCAATGCCCTAAATATCCAGTCCAATTCTGAACGTACTAGACTATAAGCTTCCATGGCATTAAGACCAAGAAGCTGACTTGCAATGTCTTGGAAATAGCCAGAGGAAAGTCCTCCATAAACTATTCCATCATCTAAATTTGCTACAATGAGATTATGCGAAGGCATCAATCCAGTGTAGTCATTTGTTCCTTGTATATCGTATCCTTTTTCATGTTTGTTGGACCAAAACTTAACTTTGAGAAGTTTAGTTGGTGATAGAAAACGTAGCGACTGTACCATCGATTCGACGATATTCCTG
>JAEOSZ010000143.1 GCA_016840095.1 Candidatus Heimdallarchaeota archaeon | reverse complement strand
GACCTCTAATGATGTCTAATATCATTTTTTCCATGTCAATTGGTTCAAAATCAGAAGTTGCTAGTTTAACAGCTGATGTTAATTTGCTTTCAGATGATGAATGAATTTCGAACAAAATGTCGCCTTTCTTGAATCTATCTCCTCGTTTTACCTTAAGAACAACACCAGCCGTTTTATCTGCAGGAGCACCTGCTTGCCTGGCTATAGTTGATATAGGTGCACTATCTATAGCATAAACAACTCCGTCACTTTTAGCTTCAATAGTGTCTATGTAGGGAGCTTGTGGAATATCATCAACTGTTATATTTTCATCTCCACCTTGAGCAGAAACAATTTCTCTAAATTTCTGTAAGGCTTTTCCACTTCTTAGAATGTCTTCAGCATACTCGAACCCATATCCTCGTGGACACCAATTTTGAGCTTCTAAAATTATACCGGATAATGAAAGAGCTTTTCTCATCAAATCAGCACTTCCACTTTGATCAGATAAGATTTGTAAAGCATCTTTTGCTTCTAAAGCTGGACCTATCTTACTTCCAATAGGTCTATCCCCAGGACTGATTATACAATCAAGTTTGATCTTTAGTGCATAACCCAATGAAGTGAATAAACTGCCAACTTCTTGTGCATCTTCTCTATGAACTACTTTGGCACCTTTACCTGTAGGTAGATCAATTAAAACATATTCCGATCCTGCTGCTATCTTCTTTGAAATGATACTTGCAACCATAAATTCCTTAGGATCAATTTTTACTGTTTCAAGAACTTGGATAATCTTATCTGATACATCTGCTAAACCTACAGTTTCACCACTTACGATACAACCTCCAGTGGTGTCTACCACCTCAGTCATTTCCTCAAGTGTTAGTTCACAAGGCATCAGTAATTCCACCGCATCTATAGTTCCAGCAGGTGAAGTAATTGCTCTTGTAGAGACTTTGGGAATTGTAAGTCCTGAAGCTGCTAGTATTGGTATCATAATAGGAGTTATTCTATTTCCAGCTATACCTCCAATACTATGTTTATCTACTACAGGTTTTTTCTTTGGATTCAATATCTGTGAATTACTAATTATAGCTTTAGCAACTGATGTTGTTTCTTCCATGGTCAAACCTTGAACTTGGAACAGTGACATTAAAACAGCAATTTGAGTAGGATGCATCAAGTTTTTATCTATAGATTCAAAAATTGCTTCTATTTCTTCTTCTTTGAGAACTTCTCCTCTCATCTTCTTATGAATAAGATGAATCAAATTTTCATTAGTAAGTTCTTTTAATACTATCTCATTACCCTTTTGAATTCCATGTTCTTTTGCTAATTTTCCAGATATACCAATAGTATTTTCAGGAATATTATCACTAGTATATACTTTTAATCCTACATTAAATGGAGAAATTTCAATTAATTGCCCAGGTAAAATATCATATTTATGGGCTAAATCAGAGTTAATTAACATATATTCTGGCTCTGAATCTAATATACTTTCTATTCTTACGACTAATTTTATCATTTTATTACCGCCAGATTCATTTCTATATCTTTAAGCAGTAAGTGATTTTTGGTCTATAATAAGCGTTGTGTCTTTGTAAGAAAACATAAATTGCCTTAATTAATCTTACCCGCAATAATTATTAATCATTTTTTTAATAATAGTATAGAAATGTTTAGCGACAATAGTTCAGATAAAATTAAAGATACTAAAGAAGAAGGCAAACCATTCAAATGTACTGGATGTGAAACTCCTTTAGGGAAATACGATGAAACTTGTCCTCACTGTGAAAGAAAAAATCCCAAGTATCTTGTTGGTTGATTCATTCACTGAGAAACTATTTATATTCAACTCAAATTCATATCTTTGTAGGTAAGTACAATGGCGGAAATTCCCCTCCCACCCAGTAGCAAGAAATCTGACGACAGTGCTTCAAATGCTGATTGTGAGAAGTATGACCCTATAATGGGCGGATATTGCAAATATTATGTAACTAAAACTGGAGAATGTATGATCAAATTCAGTTTATGTGATGGGTTTGGGACTTTAAAGAAATAACGATTGTAGATTATCTTCT
>JAEOSZ010000091.1 GCA_016840095.1 Candidatus Heimdallarchaeota archaeon | reverse complement strand
TCGTTGATGAAGATTGTGTCTTAAATGATAAGGCAGACCTGGAAAAAATAAACCCATTAGCACTATATCATGATAGAACCTATCGGGAAATGGGAAAAATTGCTGGAAAGACATTCCAAATTGGAAAAGAATACAAAGATTGGAAAGAAAAATCTGCATAAATTACCTTTATATCTCGTTTATTTCTTTATAGACAAAATTGAAGAAGTTTTGTTTAGATTTTTAATCTCTCACAGGTGCAAAACATTCTTGACATTTTACAGCATCTTTAACTAACTTTGAACCGCAAAATTCACAAAAGTTCTTTTTTGTGTGGTAAGATTCACAAGATTTCATTGTTTTTCTTTCTTTTCATATTTCTATGTTGATTTTAAATCGTTGGCTTCAGATAAGTGCTGTTGACAGATTCTCCAGCTTCCTTCTCGTTTCTCCAAAACTCCAGTCCATCTAATATCTTTAGCTCCCCATGGTTTTCCATCGAACTCTCCTTCATCGTCTACTATCGCAGAAAACCACGCTACATCCCCACTCTGAGAAAGTACAATTCTTAGATCTCTTATCTCATATCCTATAGCTATATTTCGTGGGTCCATCCAACCGTTCAAGAATTTTTCAAATTGTTTCCAACCTATTGCAGTACTCTTGGAATCAGGGAAGTAACTAAAAAAATCATCATCTCCTGCAAATATGCTTTCAAAAAGTGCTCTATCCTTGGTTAAAGCCCACCCAAAAGCATCATGGAGAATTTTCTTAATCTCAATCTTTATTTCTGTGTCATTCGAAGCTTTCATCTTACATCACATATGAAATTTCTTTGAAATAGCCTTTACAAATTATTTAATTTCCAATTCTATACAATCTTAGGGACACTTTTATCTTTATGTTTTAAATAGAAAAAGAAAAAAATCAAGAGCTGTTTAAAACAGCTTTAAGATATTGACCTGTATATGATCCTGTAACTTTAGAAACTTCTTCTGGAGTTCCTTCAGCAACAATGAAACCGCCATCATCTCCTCCTTCTGGACCCAAATCTAGGACATAATCAGCAGTCTTAATGACCTCTAAATTATGTTCGATAACAAGCACCGTGTTTCCTTCATCGACCAATCGGTTTATGCAGAATAAAAGTTTCTTTATATCATCTAGGTGAAGTCCAGTAGTGGGTTCGTCGAGAATATAGAGATTATTCTTCAATCGCTTAATCTTTCCTAACTCTCTTGAGAGTTTTATCCTTTGGGCTTCCCCTCCACTCAAGGTAGTAGATGGCTGTCCTAGTTTCAGATACCCCAATCCCAATTCATTCATTGTCTTGAGTTTGTGGCTTATTAGTCTATTATCTTTGAAGAATTCTATTCCTTCTTCCACGGTCATATCCAGCACTTCCGCAATGTTCTTACCTTTGTATTTAATTTCTAGGGTTTCTTTGTTGAATCTAGCTCCATTACATTCTGGACAAACTGATACAACATCCTGCATGAACTGTAATTCTGTTAATATTATTCCCCACCCTCTGCAATGTAGACATCTTCCTCCTTGATTATTATTAAAACTGAACTGTTTCAGCTCATATCCTCTGTGTTTAGATTCTGGTTGTTCAGTGAAGATTTCTCTTATCTTATCATACAGACCTACAAAAGTTGCAGGATTAGATCGTGATGAACGACCGATAGGTGACTGATCTATATTTCTAATATCCTTTATTACTTCGTAACCTTCCATCTTCTTATGCTTGCCTGGAATTATCCTTTTATCCTTCAATAGATAATGTAACTTTTTGTATAATATCTCTCTAACTAGACTACTCTTCCCGGATCCACTTACACCAGTTATGCAAACAAACAATCCTAGAGGGAGTTTTACATCTAGATCCTGTAAATTGTTCTCTTGAGCTCCATAAATAGTTAGATACTGACCATTAATTTCTCTTCTTTTCTCTGGAACTTCTATCTTCTTCTTACCAGCAAGATAATTCCCAGTCAAAGATTTTGTATGGTTCTTAATTTCTTCTACAGTTCCTTCGAAAGTAATTTTTCCTCCGTGGATTCCTGGGCCTGGTCCTAACTCTATCAGGTGATCAGCTGCTTCCATAGTTTCAGTATCATGTTCTACTACTATCACAGTATTTCCCAAATCTCTTAGTTTCTTAAGTACGCTAATTAGCTTATTTCCATCCTTCTGATGCAAGCCAATAGAGGGTTCATCTAGAATGTACATCATCCCCATTAGCTCGCTTCCTATCTGTGTTGATAATACTGTTCTCTGCATCTCTCCTCCAGAAAGTGTATCTGATCTTCTATTCAATGCCAGATAGTATAATCCTATCTCTAACATCAAATCTACTCTTTTCTTTAGTTCTCTCAGAACAGGATTACCTAAATGTGCCTTCTCTTCTGGTATAACAATTTCTTTTAGAAATATACTCAACTTATTGAAAGGCATTGTTGATGTTTCATAGATATTTTTCCTGTTTACTTTTATCAACAATCTACTTTCTTTCAATTTAACTCCTTCACAGTCAGGACAAATTTGTTCTACCATCAATCTAGTTTTATGTCTATTTTCCACTGATCCTTGAACGGCATTCTTCGACCAGTATTCCTTATACATTCTGTTTACTCTACTGATTAATCCTGCATAAGGGAGCTTCTTTCCAAGATTCCTATCCTCTTTTACAAAGTGGTCTGGAGGTTGCTTAATTTCGACTTTTTCACCTTTTGTACCATTGAATAGGATGTTCTTGATTTCTTCTGATAAATCTTTAAAGGGTGTGTCTAAGCTAAAACCAAAGTGTTCTGATAAACTATAAGCCATCATATATGTGGGGTTGTTAAATTTCTTGAAGGTTCTATTATCCATGTTAAAGAAAGATCTATCCAAAGCACCTTCTCTCAGACTTAGATTTTCATCCTCTATCAACAGCTGTCTTTCTGCACGCATATATGTACCTAAACCCATACAAGTAGGACATGCACTTTCTGGGTCATTAGCAGTAAAGTACCATGGTAATAATTCTCCTGTTATTGTATGGTGTTTAGAGCAAGTTAATCCCTGATAGAATTCATCTATTTTTCCTTCCAGATTCTCTGGATTAAGTATTTCTACACTAATGAATTTTTGACCTACATAAAATGCTGCTTCTAGTGATTCTACTAACTGTTTGTACAAATCCCCATTGATAACAAACTTATCTATGATAGCTTCTATTCTGTATTCTTTCTCCTCGTCTAATTCTATATCCTGACTTGTATCAACTATTTCCCCATCAATTCTAACTTTTCTATAACCTTGATTTCTTACTGTATCAAACAAATACCTGTAATCTTCATCATATATCTTGAAAACAACAGCTCGAATTTCGACAGCTGTATCTTTTGGAAGATTCAGTATCTTGTCAGCAATCTGATTTGAGGATTTGATAGGAATCTCATCCTCACAATAAGGACAATGGGCTGTTCCACCAATAGAGTATAGCAATCGCAGATAGCTCCCTATATCTGTCAAAGATGCTACAGTGCTTCTGGGATTGGCTACTCCTCTTCTCTGCTGAATACTAACAACAGGAGATAACCCTAGTATCATATTTACATCAGGTTTCTTCATTGTAGGCAATCTTGTTCTCGCCCAAGCTGTCAGAGATTCTATGAATCTTCTATGTCCTTCTCCAAATAAAGTATCAAACACAAGACTTGATTTACCAGAACCACTCACTCCAGTTACAACTGTGAACTTTTCTCTAGGTATCTTTACATCTATATTTTGTAGGTTATTCTCTCTTGCTCCTACGATTTCTATATCCTTCTTCATTTCATTCCTCTCCTTTGTAAATGTAAGCTATCTCATTAGTTTGGATGTAGCTTTTCGAGGTTAGATTAATTGGCTGAACATATCTTTCCAGAAACCCCTGGTGCAATAACCATTGACAATATGATAAAGAAGCGATCTCCCACCAACTTGAGGTTATCATTTTGTTTAGATGAATTGTCAAGTCTGTTAATGTTCTAACTTCTTGTTCTTCTTTGAAATAATCAATTATAGGTTTGAAAATTATTTCTGTTCTTTCAACCAAATATTCTCGAATTAGTTCAATGATTTCCACCATTTTGTCTTGAGTTGTTTGCTCTTCTATGACTCTAGTAAAAATCTTGGAGAATAATCTAGGTTTGAATTCTAGAGCTCGTTCTAATACTTCTCTTCCTGGTATCTCTCCATTAAGTAAAACTTCTATTTGGGCAAGATTATCTAATAATCTTGAGATAAATAGATAACTCTGAGCAACATCTTTTCTTCTTAGTAGAAATTTCTCTGCCTTTTCCAGATCCCCTATGACCATGGAAACGACTTGCAAAATCTGTAATGCAACATCTCTTTTTCCAGGTGATTGAGCTTGGAGCACATATTCACTTATTGTTTCATCATTCGAGAACAAGATCTTGCTTGTACTAATCATGTGTTGAAACCATGAACCGGACAAATTTTGTTCATACATTCTTTTGAATCTATTTCTAGAATAGATAGAAACTTGAAAGTTAAGTTCGTCTTGATCTAACCAGTAAAATTTGTAGGGGTTCCTTTCGTCAGTACTTATTAGTATTATATCAACATCAGATTTTTCCCATACATTTCCTTCAATCAAACTACCAAAAAGAAGAGCTACTTGGATACTTTTATCCTGTTTGATAAAATCGATGAATGCATCAAGAGCATCATCAAACCTTTTTTTTACTTGTAATTGCTGATTCATTTCTTTTCCTCAGTTTTTTAGTAATTGTGCTTAGTATAATCCAAGCGAGAAATCTCATGAACATACTAAGGTTCCAATTATCATATCTCAAATAATCTTAAAGCACTAGTTCAATGAAAAACAGTATTCCGGAATTAATGAACAACTTTAGAGAATGTAGGCAAAGACAGAATTTCCACTTCTCTAAATTTGTTACATTGTGAGATTCCTATGATGTAGTTTTGTAACATGATTATTAGATCACTCGTAGATAAACAACAGCAAGTATCCATTGAATAAGTACAGAAGCGATTATCACAACTACTAGGAAGCTTGAAATAAGTATCCCTGTGTTATGCACCAAAGCTGTTCTATCTTTGTTACTCAAGTAAAATATTAGAGATAGTACTATTGGGAGCATTGCTGTAGAAACAATAAGTAATACAAGAGTATAAGTGCCCCAATTACTCCACATTGTGACGTGTGCTACTATTGCTAATACTGTATTAGTTATTGCAAGTAAAGGCAAAGCAATGTCCACATACTTACGTGCTTCTCTTTCTTCTTTTCTCTTCTTTATATCAGAATTTTCATTCTCTGAATTCTTTTCCTGTTGTAATATCATTTAGTTCAATCTTCTTATCTAGTTCTTTTTCGTTTAATTATTACTGCCATTAAAATGACAAAAATGCCACTAATTGCGAAATAATTGGATTTTTTAGTAGATTCTTTAACTTTGAATATCTCTAAACCATAGTCACTGTTAGTTAAATATGCATAATCATCTAGAAAGAAGATGTTAGAAGATTGATTATATTCAATTAGTGCATCTGATAAGGTTAAATTAAACGGATCATTCACATCAATTATCCTTAAACCTCCTGTTCCATCGCAAACAAAAGCATGATTACTCCTTACCTCAACTCTAACTGCAAATCCTGGTGTATCAATTGAATCTAATAATTCTGGATTTGTTGAATCTGTAATGTTAAAAACCATTAGTCCTTGTGACCCTCCAGCAACATATAGATAATCATCAACAATCGTTACTCCATCCACTCTACTTGCAGTATTATAAATATCAACAAAACTTGGACTATTTACATCAGAAATATCCAGTATTACTATTCCCGCAGATGTGGCTAGATAAGCATAATTTCCTCTAATATCGATATCATTTGCTTGAAATGTACCATAAGATCCTAAAGCTGTTGGTGAAGAAGGATTACTGATGTCAAAGATATAGAAGCAGTGTATCCAATCAGCTATATAGATGATATCATTTCTGATTACAAAATCACAAGCATCACTAATTGGCAGATAATAATCATCTTCTACTAGAACTGGAGTGGCTGGCTCACTTACATCAAATATAGGCAGTTTGTTATTCCACCCTGAGATGAAACAATAATCACCTAGAACTTCTATTCCAAACCTTGTAGAACTTGTAAAATATCCTGAACCAAGGAATGTTGGATTTGATTTATCAGAAACATCAACTATTTGTAAATCAGAATGTTGATCAGCAATATATGCCTTATCATCCACAACAAACACTCCTTTCGCACTACCTGGAGTGTCATAGGTGGCAACATGGTTTAATTCAATAGATACAGCAGATTGAGCTAGTTGAGCTGAAAAACTAATACTCAGTAATACCAAAAAAAATACTATAAAAAAGCTCAAAATATAGTTTCGTTTATTTTTGTTATTATTCTTGTTCAATTAATCACTCTCCGAAACGGTTAATTATATGATTGAAAGTATTTAAATCTATTTGAAGGCTTTAAGAAAGCATATTCTGGTAGAACTAGAGCATTTATGTGGATCTCTATTTTATTAATATTTTTTATATGAATTATACATAGTATTTACGACATCATACCTACTATGAACCAATGGGCAACTGTAAAAAAGGCAAGAACCAAAAGTGCGAAAATAGCAAGAATTTTGACAAAAATAACTGAATCTAGATTGTGCTTCTTCCTATAATTATTGCCTAGTGGTATGAGAATCACATCAGCTACAGACATAATTAATGTTGGTACTAACTTCAACATTAGGCTGATGTTATCAGTTGATGATACACCCAAATTGTATTTTGCAGAGAAGCTTATTGTTATGATACAACCAATCAAAACAATAAATAGAGCAATACTATACGGATTATATTTTCTTTCGAAAACAGAGACTCTAATCTTATTCAACAATTGCATGAATTGCATTCTGGTTTTTTGAAAAGACAATAATACAACTACTGTTATCAAACTAAATGATAGAATGCCTGTAACTATCCAAACCCAAGAGTACTTTGTCCATACTGCTGATTTCAATGTAAATGATAGAAACACTTCGGTAAAACCACTCATTGCAAATCCTACGATGTAATCACCTTGTTGTAGTTCAATCTCCCATTCTAATCCTAATCTTGCATTAGATTCCCAGACAGATTGTGGCTTTTCTAAACTAGGCTCAGGGAAGTAATTATCAAGATAATTTATCCAAGCAGTTTCAAGAGATGATTCGAAAATCGCAAAATAGATTCTTATTAACTGATAATCTTCATAAGAATCTTTTAGTTTAATTTTCAACTTGAACATTTGATCTTTATTATTAGTGAACTGATTGAGATCATAATATTGTGAATCTGTCAACACCAGTGTTTCAGTTAAATTCCCTTCTGCTTGAGACGATTTTACTCCATTGAAGATTGTTAACAGAAATATGATCAATACAAAGATCTGCTTTGTTCTATAAGAATTGAATCTTAACATTTACAATCACAGTTTAATCTAATCTAGTCTAGCAAAAGTTGAAGCATAAAAGTCTTACTGAAAATATGAAAATAAGCAGCAAAATTACTCTATAGGGTATTTTCACACTAAGATCATTATAAGGTAATGAACTAAACTTGTAATTGCAAAAATTATCACTGCTAAAATAGATAACACAATAATAGAAACTTCTTTTGTTTCTAAATTGTGACTTCTTCTATATTTATTCCACAAAGGAATAAAAACAAAATCAGAAACAAGCATGATAACTGTTGCGCTCAACTTCAAAACTAAGCCAATTGTGTCTATTCTTGTGCTGACTCCTATTCGATAATTTGCAGCCAAGATGATTAAAACTATGCAGATAATCAAAATAGAAATTAGAGCAAATGTAAATGGATTACTTTCTGAAAGAAATTTTCTAATGGAAATTCTGTGTTTGGACAAATGCCTTACCAAATTAATTAATCTTAAAGAACTATCATTCCAAATATAAAAAATTGATGGTTAAATCTTAAGCAATAACCAATTTCCCATACACAACTATTTCTTCTTTCTCATCTTTTCTCTGGCTTTTCTATCCTTCTTGTATTTCTTCAGCATCAATTTATCTAGCTGTTCATCAGTCAAATCCGGGGGATTTAGCAGAGGTTCAGGATTTTCTATTAAATCTTGCATTAATTTGATTGTTGGACCTGTATAACTTCCCGAAGCAATACGATCATCTATTGAGACTTTTATTTCCATTACTTCACGAACATCGACTTTACCAGTTTCTTGATCTACAACTTGAGCTTTATGCATTTTTCCAAAAGTAATCAGAATCCCAGTTGTTCCGAATTCAAAGAGATGATGATAAATTGCAGGTATATCGATTGAACCTAGATGAGCAAGGAAAATTGATGACCACATTGGTATATCTTTGGTAAATGAATGAAGAGGAAAATTATGACTGTCTGACCATCTCAAATACCAAAAGAACGATCTCAACATCCATCGAGGCATTTTCTTAGCTAAGTTGACATCTTCTTCGTTTGGATTTACCCCATGTCTTGCTTCATGAATTTCTGCATGAATAATTTTTTGAGCAGTTTCCAGAGTATCAAAAGGATCAAACTCTATCATGGCATTGATCTCTTCTCCACCTTCTTCTGTATCTTTCTTAACTACAAAAGAAATGATAATCCTATTTCTTTGCCACAATCTTCGTCCTGAGACGAATCTGTTAATTCTTGGGCGTAAGGTTATTGCTCTAACTGCAGCTGTTAGATAAATTTGGAAAAGAGTTAACTTATCTCCTTCGTCCTTATCCTTGTTGTACTTCTCTAGAAATTCTTTAGTTTTAGTAAGATCTATTTGAGCCTTATAATGCAACTCACTCTGTGTTTTCTTGCGCATGATAAGGAATTCTATTTCATGAAATTTAGATGTCTTAACTAATTCAGCATCAGGTCTTCTTGGCATTTTACTCAATTAGCTTTATTTTAACCCTTTTTTAAAGGGATTCTTCTGTCATTTTTTTGAAAAGAGAGGAAGAACTAATCTTTCAGTCCTTTCTCTATTTCCTCAATCAATCCATTATACTCTCTTTCATCTTTTGGTTTAATTATTGGATTTTCAATGTCAGTTTTAGCTTTCAAGAGATAGCGCTTTGCTTCTTCCTCTTTTCCTGCTCTCTTAAGATTCTTAGCAAGATTCACTAGACCCCATCTGTACATCAGTGCATGAACATCTGTAAAACCTGTAAAGTCAACTTCAAGAGCTTTGAACTTCTTGATGTATTCTATTGTTTCATCAATAAATTCAGTTCCTTCTAGAACTTTTTCATGTCCTAGTATCAGTTTTTCAAAATCAATCTTCTTATAGGTCTCTAAGGTTTCAATAAATCGATCTAAATCATACCAATTGATTGAGGGTAGAGGATGAACTAAGGTATCTCCAACAATGAGAATCTTATCGATTTTATCATAAATGGAAATTGAGTCTTCTGTGTGTCCGGGAGAATAAAATAGTTCTACGCCTTCTTCATCAAAGACTAATTTCTCATCAAAGGTTTGAGTAGGGGGAGCAAAATTCTCAATTTCTAGTTTATATGCTTCATAATTTACAAGCAGTTCTATAGTCTGTTTCAATCTTTCTGGAAACATAGAATGACCTATAATGGTTTCCGCATCTATTAGATGATTCCCTCCCATATGGTCATGATGTTGATGTGTATTGATGATAGCAACAGGTTTTGTAAAAAACTCATTTTCTACAAGATATTGTTTAACATCCTCCATTTGATTTTCTAAAACTACACCTGTATCAATAATAAAAAGATAATTTGGAGAGTTAATACAATAAATCTGAACTGAAAAGGGTTGGCTTGGAAGATTAAACAAGATCCCTCGAGAACCTATTTTCTGTACTTGCATAGTAATTTAGTTCTTCAGACACTTATATTGTGTTGGCTTCTCTTTCTTCTTTCATAATAAAGAATCTCCTACTTCTCAAATACTTCTAAAGCATAATTGATTTTAGTCAATCCTTGAAGAATAAAACTTACAGCTAACAAGATAACATAGATGCTTGTTTCCCAGCCTGTGAAGATTAGGAACAAGATACTTATTGTTAATGTTATAGAACCGATAGAAACCATAATAATTCTGAACCAATTTGCTTCACTTTTATCTAATAAACCAACAGTTATTCTCAAAACACCAATTATAAGAATCCCAATAGCTAGTAGAGTAATTTGTGTTGGAAAATTAGTTTCTCTGATAAAGAAATCTATACTACTTAGTACAATAATTCCTATTCCTACCAAAGTCTTCAAGATTCTAATCAATTTACTTGGATCTTTGGAGAAAATACCGTATAAAAGTCGAGATATTCCAAGTAGTAGTAAAATAATCTTGAGAAGATCCAATGACACTTGCAAATTGGAGTTTAGAAGACCAAATATCACCATTGAGATCATTATGTAAATTAGACCTGCGAATAAATAATAGATGCTCAACCACCATGGAACATCCTTTCTTTGAACAGTTTCTGAGGACACAGTTTAAGATAAACAGTATTTTATTTATTTTTTGTGTTTAATCAATTTTGGGTTTATCAGTATCTGGTTTTGTTCTAGAGCAATATTATTTAAATGAGGTAAATATAAGTTTAGTATCTATGAACAATAATCAAAGAAACATTAAAGTCCTCAGTTTTTGTCTTTTGTTTGTCTCTTTGATTCTAATCTCATTTAGTCTCACCACTTCTGTTTATGCGGTACTCCCTACAATTTCTAGTCCAGATGACATCACTTTCAATGAAGGGGACACAGGCAAGAAAATCTCTTGGACAGCTTATTCAGAAAATCCATTCTTTTATGAAGTCTACCAAGACGATGTTTTAGTGGAGTTAGGTTACTGGATATCAAATTATCCAATAACACACAGTATTAGTCATTTGAAGGTTGGAGACTATGAGTTTGTTGTTCATGTCTTTGATGATTTCTTTGAATCAAACAATGACACTGTTTTGGTTCATGTTAGAGATTTTGCTGCGCCAACTATCTATACATCACCAGAAGATAAAATAGTTGAATTAAACTCTACTGAGCAGTATATTGAATGGTCTGCAATAGATCCATATCCAGCAAGTTTTGAATTGAAACTAAATGGCATAGTTGTTGATTCGGGTGCTTGGGTAGGTGAAGTGAGATTTCAATTTTTAATAGATACTACTGAACTAGGAACATTTACTTACTGTCTATCCTTAACTGATGAATCTAATAATACTGCTTCAGATTGTGTAATTATAGAAGTAGTAGAAACTACAAAAACAAGAAGTAGTTCTATAATTATTTCTATTATAGCCATAATGACTCTCTTAGCAATTACGAGACTAGTGAAAAGAAGATTTAGATGAATTTATCATTTGCTTTACTTCTTCTTCGGATCTATAACCCATTTAGCAGCTTCTATCCCATTTGCACTTAGTATATTGTTGATTTTTCCAACATGATGTTGAGAATGACGAATATTGTAGACTAGTTTGTGACTTAAAGTAGGACCAGTCCAGAAATAGCTGTTCTTACCTTGTATTTGTTCATTTGTAAGGTTATCCAAAACATTTACACATTTCTCTCTCATTTCATCTAAATAGCTTAACAACTCTTCCTTCGAAAGAATAGTTTTTGGTACTTCTCCTAAATTCTCTTTAACTTCAAATCGTTCAGGTTGTTTCTTCCAGTTGGTTCCAAAATAGAAATCAAGATAGTAAAGAGTATGATAGATTTCTTGCCAAAATTGAGGTTGGAGAGACTTATCTGCCCACAGTTGATCAGGACAAAGTTTGATTGTTTGTTCTATCATCTTCATTAAAGCTAGATAATTTTCTCTACAGATATCTATGAAAAGAGATTTTTTCATATTTGACTTAAACATTTACTATATTTTAAAACTAATGTGGGGAATTTATTTATACTCAATTTAATCTGTTTAATTTATGAAAATAGGATTGCATATTGGAAAATTTCACTGGCCAGGTAGTCCAGAAAACATCTCTGATAAATTAACAGAAATTGCTCGAGTAGCAGATGAAAACGATTTTTATAGTATCTGGGTGATGGACCATGTTTTTCAGCTAGGTGATCAATTTGGTATAGTTCATGGACCTGAAGAAGCTGAAATGCTTGAAGCTTACACTACTATTTCTTATCTGGCTGGCAAAACAAAGAAAATCAAGCTAGGGACTCAAGTAACATGTAATTTCTTTAGAAATCCAGCTCTTCTGGTAAAGATGGTTACAAACCTAGATGTTCTTTCTAAAGGTAGAGCCTATTTCGGTATCGGTGCTGGTTGGTTTGAACGAGAAGCTGTAGGTTACGGATATGAATACCCTTCTCTAAAAATTCGATTTGAGATGTTAGAAGAATCTCTTAAAATCTTTAAACACATGTTTGCAGGAAAAACTGAACCTTTTGAAGGAAAGCATTTTACTCTTCAAGAACCAATTAATAGTCCTCCTCCTGTTACTAAACCTCATCCACCTATTCTAATTGGAGGTTCAGGAGAAAAGAAGACTCTTCGATTTGTAGCTAAATATGCTGATGCCTGTAATATAGTTCTTGGTACTACTTTCAAAAATGCTGGAAGATTATATGATGATGACAAGGATTGGGATTTCTGGAAGGAACGATTAGAGCACAAGTATGCGGTTCTTAGAGGTCATTGTGAAGATATTGGAAGACCTTATGAAGAGGTCGAAAAAACTGCTACAACTTATATTGAATTATCTCCTGAATCGATGTCATCATCTGATGTTCTAAATATATGCAGAAAATTGAGTAATGCAGGATGCGAACATCTTGTTTTCAATATGCCAAATGTTGATGAGATAAAACCACTGGAAGTAATGGGAAAAGAAGTTATTCCAGAAGTTTTGGATTATTAAGAAATAAAGTAGAAAAGCAACACTTCATTCCTAATCCTTTTTTCCAGAAAAACTATAGGAAAAGTGGAAAATAAAGAAAGAACTAGAGTTTGTTTTCTATCTGTTTCAAAGTCTCTAGTATCTTTGTCAGGATTTCCTCTTCATCTAAAGAAGAAGCTGTTTCTGTATCAGCAGTAACTCCAGCTTGTCCTTTCATCTTAGCTAGTATGGTTCGAATCTTTTCTGCATATTCTGCAACATTCATGATTCCTACAATTCTTTGCTCAGGATGAGCTTGTTGGGGTCCTTGTCCTGCTGTTTCAATGATAATAGCTCCAAAATTATCTCCACCAATCATCCTGTGGAGTAAACCTCTTCTCATCACAAAGTTTGTTACATTCCGAT
>JAEOSZ010000090.1 GCA_016840095.1 Candidatus Heimdallarchaeota archaeon | reverse complement strand
GAAATGAAAGACCATTGATTATGGCTCATAGAGGAAGAAGCGCATTCACTCCCGAGAGTTCATATCAATCGTTCAAGGAAGCTTATGATTTAGATGTTGATGTTCTTGAAACAGACATTCGTCTAACAAAGGATGATATACCCGTCGTATTTCATGATAAGACACTTGATAGAACTACTAATGGGATTGGAACAGTTAGAGAATACACTTTTGACGAACTACAATCATACGATTTGGGATATTGGTATAAAGATTCTAAAAGTGGTGAGTATCCGTTTAGGAATAAGGATTTCAAGATTATTTCTCTTGTTGTCTTCTTTGAGAAATTTCCTAAAATAAGAATCAATCTTGATATTAAGGATAAGATCAAAATAGCACCAAAGAAGATACTTGAATCAATAATATCGTCTCAAGCACAAGATAGAGTTCTGCTTGGTTCATTTCATCATAATCAAATAAGGAAATTCAGAAGCATAAGC
Organism: Candidatus Heimdallarchaeota archaeon; assembly: GCA_016840095.1. Taxonomy (GTDB): domain Archaea; phylum Asgardarchaeota; class Heimdallarchaeia; order Heimdallarchaeales; family Heimdallarchaeaceae; genus UBA460. Next base: position 6,438 of record JAEOSZ010000090.1, on the reverse strand, counting down.
CAAAAATGGAAAATTCCAACAAGTGCTAGTCCTTTAGAAGTATTAGCTTTTCTTTTCCATTTCACTATATTCTCACACAAAAAATTCTGTGCATTGCAGGTTCCAATGAGTCTGGGTTTTCTAAATATAGTAACTGAGAAAAATGTAAGCAGAGCTCATAAATGGGATTTAGCTGTTCATCCTTGGACGATAAATAATAAACAAACTATGGCTAATCTTTTTGAATGGAATATAGATGGAATTTTTTCTGATGATCCTGAATTATTACTTAAGGTGTGGGAATCATATAGAGTGAAGTAAGAGAGATTTTGTAGATTTCCTCTTTAGGAATCACTAGAGAATGATAAGAAAACTTAGATGAAAAGATTCTATAACCCTGTTATTAGACAATGTCCTGTTTTTGGAGAAATTCATTCCACTGAAGTAACTGGTTAAAGAGTCTTGATTGTTGTCGATTGATCTTCTCTGCAAGTTGTACTAATCCTTCTTCATCAGCCATATCTCTTGCTTCTTCAATTAGCTCTTTAGCTTTCTTTAGGTCTACATCGGCTAAAGAATAGATGGTTTTTAACCAGATAGTATGAAGTCTAATGTTCTTCACTTCTAATCGTAGAATATATGATAATGATTTTTGTTTATTGGCTATTTCCTCTAATTTATCAGTATACTTTTCAATCTCATCCATTACTTCTTTTTCCCCTGAAATACTGAATTCATTCATTAACAGTTCACAAAGATTGATGAGTGCTACTATGATTAGCTCTTGATCTATAATTTTTCCTTTCCATATTTCTTCTACTACTTCTTCCAATAAAATTAAGGCTTGTATCCAATTCTTGGGTCTTGAACTAGCTTTCAGAATTATTGATCTTGCTGCTTGATAATACTTACTGTTAAGTTCTGAAGGATATTTATCTATTATTTCATGTAATTCTCCTAGATATTGATAACTCATTTCTTCTTGATCTTTTTCTGCTAATAATAGAATCAAATGAAAGAGACTTTGGATATCATAGATTCCAACTTCCGGTATTTTTCTACCTAAATTTAGGCTTTTTCTGAAATAATCTAATGAAAGATAATACTCCCCTTTAATTTGGTAAATTTTACCCATAATAAAGAAAATCAACCTGTTCAAAAGTTCATTTGTGAAATCACTATAGTTATCCATAATTTCTTGACATATTTTTAATGCTTGATTATATTGTCCAGCAACAAGAAGACACCTGGCTAAAAGTATTTTTTGTTGCCAGGTTCCATATTTGTGTCCAATCTTTGTGTGTATTGCTATTATTTCTTGTCGTAATTCAATTGCTCTGTCTATATTTCCTTCAAAACGTTCTATAATGCTCTCTGTCGTTAAAAGAGCATCCGTCCTAAGGGGATCCACAATTTTTTTTCTGAGACTAGGACCTAATCTTTTCCAAATTGATATTGCCTTGCCCATTTCTCCTTGAGCATAATACAAAGTAGCTTTTTGATGTTCCAGCCAATCATAAGGTGTATTCAGCTTTTTTTGTTTCTTTATTATTTCTTCTGCTTCATCTGAAAGTTTCTTAACTACATCACTTCTACCCACCATCTGAGCAATTTCAGCTCCATAAATACAACCCCATGCTATTAGATAATCATTTTTCATCTTTTTTGCTAATTCAATAATTTTTAAGTACAATTCGAAAATCTGTTGAATATTACCCTTATTCCAACGTGTTCTAATTTTGAATTTATAGCTTGCATAAAGCAGATACGCATCATTCAATTTACTAGCAAGTTCTAAACATTGATCGAGTATTTCTTTAGCTAAATTGAGATTGCCTTTAATATCATGATTCAACCCTTTATATACCAGAAACCAGGCTTTTCGTAAAATTATCTCATTATCGAATATTTTGAGCTCTTTAATAGCATCTAACCCTTCTTCAGAGTTTTTAATTCCTTCATCAGGAAACCCAAGTTCAGTGTAATAGATGCTCTTTAATAACAAAGCATCGAGCCAAATTAGTTTATTGTCTACTTCCTCGCACACTGATAAAATCTGTTCTAAAATATCTAACCCTTCTCCCCATTTATCTGTATAAAATAGTAATTTGATTCTAAGCAATTTAACTCTATAAGATTCTTCTTCTGTAATATTATCTTGTTTCTCAAATTCTGCTAGCCTAGTTATAACTTCATCTACTTTCATATGTCTTAGTAATTCCTCGATTTCAAGTAAAGTAGTACTGTTGCCACCAAGCATCCGAAATAAAACTTCTCTTTGATATTATTAAACATTATTAAGAAAAGAGAAATATCACTGTTCTGTGAGTTTTTTAATCTTCTTAATTTCTTTTTCTTTCTCTTTTGCTTCTTTTTCTAATTCTTCTACTTTTGCTTCAAAAATATCTAGTTTCCTCTCTCTAGTAGAGGACCTTTCCCTGCTTGCTAATTCTGCTTCCATAAGATATAGAAGAATATGCTGTTGATTTGATTCGTATCCTGCGTCAAGAATACTACTAACATCTTCTTTCAACATTACTAGAAGTTCCTTTGTTGATAGTTCATCTGAGGAGTGCAAATAATCTATATTGATAGTTTTAATAATAAGGTTGAGTATGTGAAATTTCAGTGCTGAATTATTAACTGCAATCTTTTGAAATTCTGCAATGGTCCTCTCTAATTCCTTTGATCCCAATAAAGCAATTTCATTTGGTGTAATTTTAGTCCAACTGAAAGCTTCATACTCTGGAAAATCTAAATCTTCAAGTATTTTTTTTTGTTCTGGGGATAGATCTCTACCATTTTGAAGTGCTTTCACTTTTTCTTCTAATTCTTTCATTTTTTTCTTTCTACGTTCATAATATGCTCTTTGTCTAGCATATTTGTCTTCCTTAGGATACTTTCTGGGTCTTCCACCTTTACTCTTTACTTCAGACATTATATCTACACATGGAACTACTCTCACAGATTATTTTAAACTTTTTGTATTAATACATAATCCTTAAATAATGAGATAAACATATATTGTAATTGGTAATGTAATATTACAATACATGAATATACGCATTATCTCTAAAAAAATCGATAAAGGATGTATTAAAAATGAAATTAGGAAAAAAAACTATTCTTTTAGGAACTTTACTTCTTCTTTGCTCATTCTCCCTTGGAATGGTACAGACCACACAGGCCAAAAATCCGCTTAATTGTACAATTGATTATACCTTCGTTGGTCATCTTGGGATAGTCGATGCTGAAGGAAGATTACTTGCATGGATTGGAACCGTTAGCGGAGTTATCAATGGAGAAATAAATTGGTGGATGAATATCTTGGACAAAAAATGCCCACAGGTTACCCACTTCGCGGGTGATTTATGGGAGATCCTTGACTTTGAAACTGGAGAACCCCTCTTAAGAGGAGATGAACATGGTACAACCACAATCCGTCATGGAAAAAACAGTGTTTGGCGGTCGAACGGCATAGTAACAGAAGCGTATGGGGACTTAGCAATTTGGTTAGGTCGCAACGTGCACATGAGTGGACACTTTGAATGGATCGTTCCTGGCTTCCCAGGCTCTGGTTCAGGCATAATGAGAATAAACTGAGGAGAAACTGGTGATTAATCGGATGAGAAAAAGAATACTATTGGGAATATTTGTTTTTGGATTAATTTTCTTTACTACAGTTATTAAAACACAATCAACAAATTCTTTGTTGAGTTCAGATAATCAGAAAAATGATCAATTAAACCTAGATTTTCCATTTACTTCAGAGAAATTAATAGTTTTATCTTTAACACCACATGGATATATTGAAATTCTTAACGATGCTAATTTCACAGATTATGGTTTTCTTGGTTCAGGGACAGCTTTAGAACCTTATTTGATTGAAAATTACAATATATCAAGTAGTAAAGGAATTTACATTAATGGCACAACTAAGCATTTTCTTATTCGTAACTGTTATGTAGACACTGAAAGCGAGAGTATTTACATTTCAAATGTTGCAGAAGGAACAGCTTCAATCATAAATAACTTTGTTATAAACAACGATGGGGATAGTATCTATCTATATTCTTCCTCTGGTGCGATCTTGACGAATAATACTTGTAGAACAAATAAAACGGGAGTTGGTATCTATCTTGATGCTTCCTCTGGTGCGATCTTGACTGATAATTTTTGTTATAACAGCACTAATGGTATTGTACTGTTTACTTCCAATGGTGTGACCATTACGAATAATACCTGTATTGACAACAAAGCAGAGGGTATCTTATTGAGTTATTCCTCTGGTGCGACCTTGACTGATAATACTTGCACTAACAACATTAATGGCATCTGGACATTTCAGTCCTCTGATGCGACCTTGACTGATAATACTTGCAGTAATCATAATAAAAATGGAATTTTTATGTGGACTTCCTCTGGTGCAACCTTGACGAGAAATACATGTACTAACTCTAAATTCGGAGATGGAATTAGGCTGGATGCTGCTGATGATGCAATCTTGACAGATAACATCTGTATTGACAATGGTTATGGTATCTATTTATCAATTTCAAATGGTCCTACCTTGACTGATAATATCTGTATTGACAACGATTATGGCATTAGGCTGACTTCTTGTCTTGAACCTACTTTGACTGATAACATCTGTAGTAATAGTAAATTAGGAGATGGTATCAAAGTGTCTTCTTCCTCTGGTGCGACCTTTACAAATAATACTTGTAATAGCAACATTGATGGTATCGCTCTGTATTCCTGCTCTGGTGCGACCTTTACAAATAATACTTGTAATAATGGCGATGGTTACGATCTGACTCAAAGGTGGGGGATTAAATTAGAATACTCTGATTCTTGTCTTTTTGCCTACAATCTTTTACAAGAGAATAATGAATTTGGGATTTTCTTAGATTCAAATTCTGATAACAACATCATTCACCACAGTGTTTTCATAGACAATAATCTAGGAGGTACTTGCCAAGCATGTGATGAAGGAACAAATAATACATGGTATGAAGAAGCAACTGAAGAAGGGAATTATTGGAATGAGTGGAACGAGGAGGAACCTTATTCTATAGATGGTGATGTTGCAACTGATCCTTATCCATTAGATGAAAATATGGAAAGATTATTTTTTGAAACATCTTCTGAAACAGATTTTGAATATATACTAATTTTACCTTCACTTATCCTTGTAGCTATTCTTCTTAAACGCAAAAGGAATACCTATATTGGGAAATAGAAATCCTTTCAAACATGTTCTCTTTTTCTCTTTTTTTTCAAAACAACATCCTTTAAATCCACAAATTTCTCAAAGATTACCTTTTTCATTGGAGGAAATTCTGCTCTCAAACCTTCATTAAGAGGCACTGAAGATTATTATAAGTTGAAGTAAGTTAGAATATTCTTTATTTCCTCATCAGGAACATTAACAGTTCCTAATTGTCGTGAATCTCCATGGAAATCAGATCCACCTGTTATTAGCAGATCATTCTTTTTTGAATATTTATACAGGAATTTAACTCCCTCTTTAATTTTCTTTTTTGATAGAAATGATTGGATATGATCATAGCTATAGTAAACTTCTATACCTTCTAATTTCCATGATAGAAGTAAATCGAGATATTCCTCCAATTTTGGAAGACTTTCACCCTCTATAAGCAAGGGATGAGGAAGAACAGCCACACCTTTTCCACTTTTGATTAGTTCTATTGCTTCTCTTGGGTGAATTGCTTGTCTTCTTACATATGCAGGTTTTCCATTTCCTATATACTTCTCAAATGCTTCATTGATATCTAGAACAATCTTCTTTTCAATCATTGCTCTAGCTAGATGTGGTCTTCCTGGACTGTCTCCACTGCCTATTTGCATTTGAACATCTTCATAAGTGATATCCAGTCCTATCTCTTCTAGTTTCTGGAGAATTTTCAAAATTCTTTCTTTTCGTTTTTCTTGTAGAAAAACCATTTTTTCCCTTAATTTCGTACTTTTAGAATCTAGATTATATCCCAAAATTTCGATTTTTACATCTTCATATCTTGCAGATAATTCAATACCTGTAAGATAGTCAAACTGATATTCCGTAGCTAAATCTGCTGCTATGAATGTTCCCTCAATAGTATCATGATCAGTAATTGAAAAGATTCTTAATTTTTCTTTGTGAGCTAATTCTAGAAGTTTCTTTGGAGTATAGATTCCATCAGAAAAATTAGTGTGGCTATGCATATCTATCTTCGTTGTTTACACCTTAACCCTGTACAGTTTTTTCACTAGTAAATCTAATTCTACGAATATTTGATGAGTAATAAATACAATCCCCACGACCCAAGCTAAGGCAATTAAAACATAGCTGAAAATAACATGATTATCAATTGCAAAAGAAATGCCTACCATTATTCCTTCCAGTGCAAGTAGTAATGGAACTGTAAAAGCAAATAAAGGCCACCAACTGATTTTTCT
>JAEOSZ010000161.1 GCA_016840095.1 Candidatus Heimdallarchaeota archaeon | reverse complement strand
CAAGTTTCTTCGTTATTAGAAACTGCTTAATCTACAATAGATTCAATGGAGGAACCTGTGTAAACATACTCTCTGGAATTGGCAAAATAGTTAATAATACATGTTTTAATGCATCTACTGGAATCAGTGTATCCCCCAGCTTCTGCGTGATTGAAAACAATACAATTTTTGATATTAAATTCAAATCTATACATCTAGTAACAGCTCACAATGCAATAATTCATAACAATACACTCTTGAAAGAGAATTATGTGTACGATAGCCACATTACTATTGCTGGTTCTCATTATTGTCAAATAACAAATAATACTTTGATTGCTGGTTATGAATCAATTCAAACTTATGGAAACCATTTGATTATTTACGGTAATACAATTATTGAGGGGATTAATGGGATTCATTGTAATGATGGTGACAACATAACTATAACTTACAATCTTATTGTTAATAGTTCACGGAATGCAATTGAAATGTGGGATTATTATCATAACTATCAAGTGAACTATGTACATCATAATTGGTTTATCAATAATAATGGAAGCATTAAATCAAGTCAAGTTATGAGTAAATCGAGAGAATCTACGATTTGGTATGATGAAGAATCAAAAAAAGGTAATTATTGGGATTCATGGAAGGGATGGGGAAGTCAAACAATATACGTTGATGGTGATGAAAGAAATACCAAGGATAAATATCCATTGGATGTCAATCTAAACAGGGAAAACAAATATCCCGCATGGTTCATTGTTCCAGTTATTGTTGTTCCCTTAATTACAATTGGACCTTATATATATCTGAAAAGAAAGCCTTTGAAAGAGTACATCTCGAGATTGCTTTAGATTGTTATAATAATACTATGCTTCTTATCATATCTGCACAATCTTCGATTAAATCTGAGGCTTCTTCTAAATCTTTTATTGCGTGATCAAGTATAATCAATGAGCCTGCTGGCACTGCTTCAGTTGAGAAAGCTATTTCATATTTTAGTTCTCCATATTTTACATCAATTGCAGATTCTATTTCGTCTACTTTTTTGATTATTGTAATCAATTCTAAGTGCTCAACTTTGAACATCGCATCATAAACTTTGATGAATCCTTCCATTTCTTCAATAAGTAAATCAAAAATAGAACCCAGCAGTTCACTTATACTCTCTGGAAAATCTCTTTCTATTAGTAGTAGAAGGTTTTTTACACCTCTTTTTGCACTTCCAGCAGCTTTGTCTGCCATTCTAACGAAACTCATTAAATCTGATCTAACATAATCAGGTGTTTCTCCTTCAGTTAACATGGTTACTATTTCTGCTTCAATATTATCAGCTGTTTTTTCTTCTTGATGAATAATTTCATACATATTCTTTGCTGCTTCTTCATCTTTCTCTTTCCAGAAATTATAGAAATCCTTAGACTTTGTGATGCAACTATTGACATAGATTAAATGATCTCTCATTCTGTCTAGAACTCGAGATGATCTCCTTCTACTTAACCACTGTTTTAGTTCTTTAGTATTCATTTTTCTTTCACCTTGATAACAGAAGAATCATCAAATTCAACTATAGTAATTGAATTAATAATTCTATCTGATTTTATTCTAATAATCATTTTCTTCCCTCCTCTATTGGAAATATCCTGAAATCATCCTTGTCTGTTGCTACTAACACTGTGCTATTCTTCTCTAATGGGATTTCTTTTCCAATAAGATCTTTTGCTTTAAATTTAGTACCATAAATCTCTAGCTCTAGTTCGTTAAATTCTCCAACGCACCTTATATCAACTAGAGTTGCTTCGAAGATGTTATGATAGTTCAGATTCTTCTTCTCTCCTATTGCATATACATCGATTAACTCGCTTGGGATAAGACCTATAGCTTCTGTACCTTTCTTTAAATCAGTATCCACATTGATTCTTGAACTATCTGACAAGACTAGGTATTTTTCTCCTTTCACAGTATCTATTCTTCCTTCAATTTTAGAACTTTCTCCAAGAAATTCTGCAACATAAAGAGAATTAGGGTGATTGTAAACTTCTTCTGGTGTCCCAATTTGTTCTATCTTCCCATCCTTGAAAACTGCTATTCTATCTGCTACTCTCATAGCTTCTTGTGTATCATGAGTCGCGTGAATACAAGTAATCCCTAAATCTTTCACTAGTTTTCGTAATTCAACTTGTAAGATTTCTCTTATTTTTGCATCTAGTGCTCTAAGTGGGTCATCCATGACAAGTATCTTTGCATTTGATACAATTGCTCTTGCAAGAGCTACACGTTGTTTTTGTCCTCCACTTATCTCATCAGGAAAATTTGGTTCCTTTCCTGATATATTCAAAAGTGCCAATAACTCTCTTGATATTTTTGTGGATTCAACAATATCAAGGTCTTTGACCGTGGGTCCAAATAATACATTTGATTCTACTGTCATTCTTGGAAATAGATTGTATTCCTCAAATACAAAACCCACATCTCTATCCTCCGCTTTGATTTGAGAGACATCTTCTTCGTTGAAAAGTATTGAACCTTTGGAAGGCATCAAAAGACCTGCTACAAGATACATAGTAGTAGTTTTTCCAGAACCTGTTGGTCCAAGAACAGCTAAATATTCACCTTCGTTAATTGAAAGATTAATATCCTCTACTCCTCTGATATCTCCATAGAATTTTGTTACTTCCTTGAGTTCTACTTTAACCATTTTACTACATCTCCAGTGCTGAAGTTATACCTTCCTTGGGGTAATCAAAACATCTAGTAATTTTTGGATCGATGTTGATTCTAACCTTTTCATTTTCACTGAAATGAACAGGATGTTTTGCATGTATTTTTGCTTCAATTATTTGCTGATTTTCTAATTTAATTCTCACTCTTCTTAGTAATCCTAAAAATTGGTCTTCCACTACAATTCCTGGAAGAGAGTTTGGTAATTTCTTTGTAGAAGAGGGTTCAACTTGGAAGAATTCTCTTCTTACTGCAACTGCCACTCTTTTCCCTCTTTCTATACCCATGTTATTTACTTTAATAATAGACTGACCAATCCTAACCTCTGCTTCCTGTTCTGTATCACTAATAACTACACCTTCAAGAAAATCTGATTCACCAACAAAGAATGAAGCAAAAAGATGGTTTGGATTATAAATTAAATCAGCAGGAGTTCCTAGTTGAACAAGTCTTCCTTTATTCATGACAGCGACTCTATCACTAATAGTAAGAGCTTCTGCTTGATCATGTGTTACATGTATTGCTGTTAGTTTCTCTTTCTTTACCAGATTTCTTAGAAATACTTGAAATTCCTCTCGTATCTTTTGATCTAAGGCTCCTAATGGTTCGTCTAACAGTAGTATTTTGGCTTCTGAAGCTAATACTCTTGCCAAAGCTGTTTTCTGCCAATCAGGAGCTGAAAGAGAAGTAGGATATAGATCTGCCTTATCCTCAATTTGAACTGATTTTAGTGCTTTTTCAACAAGTTCTTCAATATCAGTTCTTGGCCTTCCTCGAATAGTTGGACCATATGCAATGTTTTCTTTAACAGTCATATGTGGAAAGATAGCAAAGTGTTGAAAGACAAAACCAATATTCCTATCTTGAATTGGAACAGTTTCCATAGGTTCATCGTTAAAGAAAATCTGACCTTTTGTTGGTAATATTGTTCCTGCAAGTAACCGTAATGTTGTCGTCTTTCCACATCCAGAAGGACCAATTAGTGAGACATACTCTCCATCTTCAATTATGAAACTGAGATCTTTTACTGCTTCAACTCTTCTTCCAAATATTTTAGTTACATGTTGAAATCTGATTTCACTCACGTTTATCCCTCCTTGTAATTCTTCTCAATAGTAGCAACATTGCAAATGATATTATGATTAAGATTGTAGATGCAAAAGCTGCAGCTGGAAAAGTTGATGCTTCGAAGAAGTCTACAAGTAGAACAGGTATAGTTCTTTCTACACCCATTGTTATTATAGTAGCTCCTGTTTCACTCATTGAACGAGTGAAAGTCATGATAGCAGCAGCTATTAAACCGCTTTTTAGGAAAGGCAAGGTTACCTTCCTGAAAGCAGTGAATTTGGATGCTCCAAATGCCGTTGCAGCTTCATCATACATTGTTGGAATAGCATCAAATGAACCAATTAATGGTCTCACACAGTATGAATACGTGAAAGATACGTGAGCAACAACTATCATAAAGAATCCTGGTGAGAGTAGATGCATTCCATTCGTACCCCACAGAAAGAAGATACTGAATCCTAAAGCTGAACTTGGTATAACTAATGGGATATCAATTAACAAGTCTACGAATCCTTTAACCTTCTTATTCTTCATTTTTGAAATCATCAAAGCCATAGGGGTAGCGATTACAAGATTAACCAATGTTACAATCAATGCAATCTCAAGAGACGTGCCTAGTGCATGAAGAATTTCCGTGATCTTTTGATCAGGTGCTTGGAAAACTTGGTAAATCATTCCAGCTTGTGTGTCTCCTGAAAACGGTGATCTGCCCCACCATTGAAACAGATAGATTATCACAAATAATGCTGGTACAAACACGAAGATAAAAAACAGAAACATAGATATCCCATCTCTTGATCTGGTTACTTTTTTTGAGCTTAATTTTCTTTCAAATTTAGGAAATACTTTATTCCAAGGTAACCCAACTTTTCTTGCAAATAATCTTACAACTGTTAGTAAGAGGAGACTTATGAGAATTAGAATTAATGCAAGAAAAGCTGTTGTTGGAATTTTCAAACCTTTCATCCAACTAACAATGACTACAGGAGCGGTCTGGTAAACCCCACTGACGATTAAAGTTGCACCAGTCTCTCCTAGAGAACGAGTAAAAGCGAGTACAGTTCCTGCTAATAACCCTTCTTTAACCATAGGCAATGAGATCATTCTTGCTATTGTGAATGGAGAAGCACCAAGAGTTTTCCCCGCTTTTTCAAGATTTAAGTCTAAATCAGCAATGATTCCTTTAATTGATCTTGTAACATATGGGAAAGTAAAAGCAATATGAGCTAAGATAATCAAAATAGTTCCTTGTGAGACTAATCCTACTTGTGAATTAAATAACCGTGAGATACCATTATTTGTTCCCCAGAAAAGATAAATTGAGAACCCAAGGGCACTTGTTGGTACTGCCATTGGCATATCAACCAAGGTATCTAGAATGTTTTTACCTCTAAATTCATATCTAGCAAGAATCCAAGCAATTGGAACACCAACTAGAATATCAAAAGCTGTTACAACAGCTGCTACCTGGAAAGATAACCCTATAGACCTCATCATCATTTTGAATGCTTCATTTCCAAGAATAGGATCATTGAAAACTGTAGAATTAATATCTTTCCAATTAATTAAGATTTGAAGTAATAAATACAATATAGGTCCAAGAACAATTAGCACAAAGATGACTATAGTTAACACTTTACCAACTGTGAGAACATTCTTCTTTGAAAGCCATTTTTCTGCTTTCAATACGTTTCTTCGCAGTTTAACTTCAAGATCTCTTTGTTCTGAAACCATTAGTTTACCCTCCTCTTTTTCTTTACAACTACTAATAGAACTAATGTTCCAAAAATCAATGAAACATATAACAGGGGATTCATTCCTATTTGCCAGAATTCAGAATCCTCATTTCTTTCCAGAGTTGTGGCTCTTGTTTTTAACCATAAATCAGGGATTCTATCAAGTATTTCACCATCTGTAGGTACATCAAATCTAGGAATGGTCAAATTGAGGGATACACCGTTTTCTGGTTTGAAAACCTCTTGCATCTCAGCAATGATGTCAGTATCATTTACCAAAGTTTCATTTCCAGGTCTAAAACCAAATGGAACAGCTCTTTGTTGATTTTCCTTTGACAATAAAAACGTCTCAAATTCTTGACCAGCAAACCTTTCTTCAGGTGTTACCCAAGAAGCGTTTAAGATTGCTATTGGGTGATCACTCCAGAGTGTTCCTTCTTCTGGATAAACAGCAACAAGATTGTCCCCCCATTTAGAAAAAGCTTCTCCATCCTTTGCTGTTTCTATTATGAGGTTCTCATAAAGAATCATCACATTAATTGCTGAAGGTCCTAATTGTACTGCTTGTTTAGCTAAGAAACCTGTTGATGTACCATATAGAACAGCTTTAGATTCAACTTTTTCTAACCAAGCTTGAATTGTGGTATTTTGAAGATCATCAAGAGTAATTTCTTGTGGTTGTTTACCACTTGCAGCAGTTATTTCTAGTAGAACTGCCATGTAGCCAGAGTTTGATTCTTGAGCAGATGTATGAGCTAACTTGAGCTCAGTATCAGCTAAATCATAAAGATTAGACCAAGAAGTAAAATTATTTTCTTCCTTATAACTCTGCCATGTACCTATGATAATAGGTGATGCTACGAGGGATTTAATTTGTCCAAAATCTAAAATTTCTGTTCCAAACTTAATATTCCAAGCCCAATCAAGAAGTGGAACCCATACCATAGCTGCAGGGCTCCAAACCGTTGGTTTACTTTCTCCTGAAAGAATGGAAAGCATAGATGTTCTTGTCCCTTGAACTTCAAATTGTAATCGAACATTAAGTCCAGGATTCCTCTCTGCAAACCAGTCTGGAAATTCTGGTGCAATTGAATTTATCCAACCTTTTTTCTCACTTGTATACAAAACACTTAGTACTATTTCGTCTTTGTTTCCACCGAATTGAACCTGTCTAGCTATATCAAGTGCAATAATGGAAAGAATTAGAATTATTACAAAAACAATTGTTGGAATCTTGCGTTTTGCCAAAGTTAATCCACATCAGATTCTTTTCTTCTGTCTTCGTT
>JAEOSZ010000089.1 GCA_016840095.1 Candidatus Heimdallarchaeota archaeon | reverse complement strand
TTATAGTTTAACCTAAAATCAAGTATCAATTACTGAAGGCATGATTCTAAGTAATTATTTGGACGTTGAAAAAAACTTAACAAATAATCACTTATTTTTAATCTTCCTCAACTACAAGAGTTCTTATAGACTGTGCTTTAAAAGACTTCGATTGAACTGATTCTTCACTTTAAACTGTGTAATTCATATTCTAAATCAATTAGAAGAAATTTTGGTGTAAGTCCACCTTTAAGAAGCTTCTCTACGAAATGTTTGTCATGTTTTACAAACTCTATAAATCGACACAAAAAACTTCAGAAGTTATTTATGACGATAGTTATGAAGAATTCAGTAAAGTATACGAAAAGTTTGGAGTCAAAGTTTTAGGTGGTGGAACTAATGTTGCTAATCCTAGTGAAGCCTATTTCATGACAGTTTACAAGGATAAAAAACATTACGAGGAAACTGTAAAAAAACTTCAAAGCGATCCAAAATATATTGAATTATCAAAAGATCTTCAAGAACGCAGAGAGAGTATAGAAGTCATTACACTCGAAAGCTCCTATGAAATGTAATTGCTTTTATAACTAACATCTGAACAAATTGCTAAAATAAAGGATACAATCCTTTTCCTTTTTCTTTCACAGTTCAGCATAAGATTGGCTTAAGCTAAAAATCCATAAAATAGATATAGTTCAAGAGGACATCAAAAAAGAAAGGTGAAGAAAGAACTATTTCTTCTTATTTTTTTTAATCAAAGGAACCAACATCAAAATTGAAGACAGCAAAGCAACCAAACCAATCTTTGGTAATAGCTCAGGAAAGACCAAGGGATCACCTAATGGATACGGATCAACAGAACCAGCTGATCCATCAATCAGATAATCTCCGCCATACCAATTATTCCACCAGTTGCCTTCGTTTGTAGTTGTATCGTACCATATATTGTTAGAACCAACATCACTTGCTTGTGAATATCCAATGTTATTATCGATGAAATGGTTGTGGTGAATGTTTATGTTTGCCGTGCCTATACCAAGATTTACACCATAGCTAGAATGTTGTTGAATGATGTTGTATGTTATATTTGCGTTAATTACGTTTAGTAATTCTACCCCTAAGTTTTCACTTCCCGTGAGAGAATTATTGTAGATTTGAATATTGTCTGAGTTCGAAATATGAATGCTCTTCTTGTCATTATTTTCTAAAGTGTTATTGATAATGTCAGCATATGAGAGACTATAGAGAGCTATTCCTGAGTTTTCTAAATGCTCGTAATCTGGTAAATGGTCTAGATTTATATCCTTTATTATGTTATCTCTAATCAACACTCTATCAGAATGTATAGCATAAATTCCTACGATTTCATCTCCACCTGGTTTTATATAATTCCCCGTGACATTAGTATCAGAGCACTCATAAAGACGTATTGCAGAGTAATAAGTTTCATATTCACTTTTAAGGTAATTTCCAGTTTCTTCTGGATATGAGTGGAGTTTTGTTTCAATTCTGTTTTTGACTGTGGGGCTTTGAATAGTTAGTTTCTTTATTTCATTGTTTTTTATCCTTGCATTTGAGCAATTAAACAAAAAAATCCCTGAAACATATAATAGAGTGTTACCTTCAATTACAATTCCTTGAGAATCTTCTGCATAGAAACCATTACTTAATCGAGAAATTTGGTTATTAACTATCTTAGCTGTGTTATTTCCGACATTTTTAATTCTTATTCCGTAAGTATCTGAACTCGACTCAAATCGAGAAATTTGGTTGTTTCTTATTTCAAAGTATTTTGTCGTATTTGCTACAGTTATACCAAATTCATCTGTTCCCACTTCTATATCTTTCCCTTGTATAATGTATGGATGTGATTCATTTCCATATCCAGGATAGCCAATAAAATCAGAATCTTCATCAATTATGATTATTGGATCTGCATTTTGTGTAGGAAAGAGAATACTTGAATTTAAAGAGCTCGTAAAATTGTGTTGTTGAATTGGAAATAAAAATACTAAAACCAAGATTGTTATAACTATAAGTGAGATTTTTTTCTTTTCTTTCATTTTATCACCTAGAACAAATATAAGCCACAATACAGCAGGTTTATGCGCAATATAGTGGCACATATATGTCATATAAATGATGACATAAATATAAAAACATTGTGCAGATTTGACAAAAAGACGTTGGAGGAAAGCAATAACTTAAACACGAAAGAATTTAGCAATAATATTATCTGAAGACTTAATTAAGAAATACTTCTTCAATATTTTTCGAAATCATTAGCCTTTCTTGCAATGTTAGATGATTATTCACTTCTTCTTTTATGAGCCTAATATCATTATTGTTAATGAAGGAATTAAATTGGTCCATAAAACATCTGATTTTTTGTAAGGCAGTATAAGATTGTCCCACAAAAACATAAATTAGAAAAAAACTTTCCAAAAAACTTACTGCAATTGTATAATTTTGGGATTTCAATCGTTTGATTTCATTTTCTGATAATGTTTCTGATAAAATCAATTCATTTATTTGTGCTAAAATTCCATCTAGTATCACTTCATCCAAAGAAGAATCACGGAAATTTTCTGAAAATAAGACTGAACCATCTCTATTTACTATAAGAAAGAAATAAGGATATTCATTTTCATCTTTAAGTTGAATATAAGAAATATTACTTTTGATTAGTTTGTTTAATATATCTTCAATATGTGTAAATTCTAGTCTTTCTTCTAGATTTGGAATATGTTTTGTCATCTCTTCCCATTTGTTTATTTGGTTTAGTAAAACATCATGTTCATTTGATATAACTTTTGCTAGATTGGTTATTCCTTTTTCCTCTGCTATTTTTTGAGCTTCTTCTAATAATATTTGACCTTTAGAAATATTAAGCTCAGTCAATTCCAATTTTGATTGTATAAGAAGAGAATAAACAAGTAGAATGTAAGATTCTTGCCGTTCTGCTTTTTCATTTACTAACGAAACTCTATATCTTAGTTTTTCAAAAAAATTCAAATCATTAGTTCTTCCAATCTCCTTAAGATATGAATCACATAGATGAAAAACAGATAGACTAGTAAGCTCTAAGAAGTTAATTTTATCATCCACTAATTTCTCTAAAAGAGTGATAGCTTCTTTTGCGTTTGCTTCGTCTAAACTAGTTTTGAGTATCATCGCTTTGCCAAGTGCATAAATCTTTTTGAAAACATATTCATTTGTGTTAAGAGCTATTTGTTTTATTAACTCAAGAGACTTCTTAGCTTCAGTGATTCTTCCCATTTCAATAAGAACAACATTCATTCGTAATAACGCCCAAGGATAATGACGTGTGCTTATGACTTGTGATTGTTCACAACAGGCAATAGATTTCTGATAATATTGTAAGGAAGTCTGTAACTCACGTTTTAACCAGTATATTAAACCTAGATCCATTAATATACAAGCTTCAAAGAACGGATTTTCATTTGCCATTTTATACAATGAATAACTTTTTTGTATATATTCTTCAGCAAAGGTTAATTCTCCTTTATGAAGGTAGATTATTCCCTTCAAAGCAGTAGAAACCCTTAATCCAAAATGATAATTAGATTTTTCATATAGGTTTATACTTTTTTGTGCATATTTCAAAGCTTCAGAAAGATTTCCAGCCCAGAGATATCTAGAACCCAAAGCAGAATATGAATCAGCTTTTAAGATTGGATCATCAATACTTTCAGAAATAGCAATACTTTCTAGTATATTCGAAATTGAGGAATTGAAATTATCTTCTCGAGTTGGAAGTAAAATTGCTTTTCTTCTTAAAAATTCTTCAGAATCTTTTTCCTCAAAGGAGTCTAGTATATCGGTTGCTAATTTTCTGATTTCTTTTCTCTTTTCATATTTACCTGCATAGAAATAGGCTTTTTGCATAATCATCAAAGAATCAAACATTAATTGTTTGTTGTTTATTTCCTGGCTTTCCTCGAATGCTTTTTCTCCGAATTTTATTGCTTCAGTATAAGGAAAAAGTATCAGATAAATTCTTCCTTTAAGTATATTGCATTGTATGGTATCTTCTTTACCAATCCGTTTTTCATTATAGAGGGTTTCAATTTGAGTTAAAGCATCAACATATTCACCCCGGATAATGGATTTCTCTATTTGTTCTAGACTCATTGTAGAATTCTCACTCAGATTTCATTAACTGACATAGTTTTAAAAACAGTTGATTTATTATTTTTAATCTTTCTGCATAAATTGAAAACACACATCTATTAAAGTTCTATAATTAAGTAGAATAACTCAATAGAAATGAAATTTCTAAAAATTTTCAGAGGAGCTAACTTTTTCCTTTTTCAGCAGCTGTTGCATGAGCTTTATCTTCTACATTCATTTCTTTTATTTCAACAACAACAGAGGGTTCAGGAAGTGTGTGAATTCCAATTTCTTTGAGAAGGGATTTATATTTATCTGAGAGAAAGAATTCTTTAAGTTTATACCATGATGTTTGTATAAGAATGGGGAATTCTCCAACATCCATTAAGCAACCGTGATTTTCTAGTGATTCTTTCTTTTTAATTTCCCCACATTTTAAACAATATTTCCATCTCGCAGAATTAATGTATAATTCATTGCTACTTTTTACATAAGCTAAAAGTCCTTCATTGAAAGGAACTTTCCAAAGATTTAGAGCAAAATTCCTTGCCTTTTCGCGTATTTCCGATTTTTCTAAATCAAGTATATCTGGCATAAAGATCACTCTTCTCGTTAAGTATGTACTAGTATGAAATGCATATAAGTTTTATTTTTCATTAGGTAAGATTGAAATATTGACTATTATTTATGTTGAAAAGGTACGGAAATGAATAACACTGAACCAGTGGAAATTGTAGAACCAATTAGTAGTGATCAACGTGTTTCTTTTCGACAGCGTATCTATATTGGACTTACTAAGGCTGGTTCCGATATGTTCAGCGTCCTTTTTGCTGGAGCATTACTTGGCTTTTATGTTGATATATTGCATATGGACCCTACAAACTATGGAACTGTTTTGATTATCTTTGCTGTTTGGAATGCAATTAACGATCCTATCTTTGGCTACATGTCTGACAAAAAACGAATGGATAAAAGAGGTAAAAGAGCTTTCTTCATTCGTTGGTCTATACCATTCTACTTCATAGGTTTTCTAATGTTTTGGCTAGCTTTTCCTGGATGGTCTCAAGTTGCACTATTCATATTCTTACTCATAGCACTCTTCATTTTTGATACAGGTTTAACTATTGCAGGATTGAACATCAGTGCTATGCAAGTAGATCAGACATCAAGCACAAATGAGCGAACTAGAATCATGCTTGTCTCTATGTTAATTAGTATGCTACCTGTAGGCTTAGCTTCAATACTACCTAATTTGGTTCTTACTTCAACAAAGCTAAGCAATGTTGATATGTCACTTATTTTCATAGGTGTTGGTATAGTTGCTCTGGCTTTGATGATTTTTGGTTCAATTAAACTTAAA
The DNA here is from genome assembly GCA_016840095.1 of Candidatus Heimdallarchaeota archaeon. Taxonomy (GTDB): domain Archaea; phylum Asgardarchaeota; class Heimdallarchaeia; order Heimdallarchaeales; family Heimdallarchaeaceae; genus UBA460. Next base: position 64,463 of record JAEOSZ010000089.1, on the reverse strand, counting down.
GAAAAATCTCTTGAAGGAGAAGATTCTCAACCTTTACCTATTATTCCTGCAATCAAAGAAACTTTTAAATCAAAATCTTTCATCTTTTTTGTAATTTTTTCTTTTATGATGAATGCTGTAACACTAAATCTAGTAGCGGTTATACCGTTATACTACAAGTATGTCTTCCAGCTTGATCAAATTACTATACTAATTATTACTGTTACAACTGGGGTTTTTTACATACCATTACTTTTTGTTTTTGAGAAACTTCAGAAGAGATATGGACTCAGAAACTCATTTTTCTTAGCAATAAGTTGCATGATTTTAGGTTTTATTGGTCTCTATTTTGCAAAATCCATTTGGTTTATGAGTATTTGTTACGGAGTTTGTCTATGGATGTCTACTCTTTGGTGGCTACTAGTTAACCCTATGGTTGGCGATATTGCTGATGAAGATGAGCTTAAAACTCACAATCGAAGAGAGGGCATGTTTTTTGGAATTAATGCATTAGTTACTAAACCTTCATCTTCCTTAATTATCTTCATTTTTACTATAATGATAGAATTCTTTGGTTACAATTCCGAACTCACGGTTCAATCTGCAGAAACAATATTCGGTTTACGGTTAGGTGTTGGGATTCTACCAATTGGTTTTCTTGTTCTTGGTTTCCTATCTTTACTGTTTTACCCATTACATGGTGAAAAACTGAATCAGATTAAAACGAACATAAATAGTTTACATAAAAAAAGAGAAGGAAGAACTGATTAGTTCTTTTTCTTGATTGTTCTACCTATAAGGGTGATAGCTAATATTGATACAGTGCCTATAGTGATTATTTCTATAGCACCAAATCCTGCTTCATCAATCACTGGATCTTCAAAAGTTCCAACTGAAGGATCATAAGTAACTTCATCATCGAAGTGTTCGAAACTCAAGTAGGTTTGTACTGTTCCATCACCTTGAGAGGATACTGAACAATTTACTTGTTTGTATTCATAGGAGTTATTTATCAAATACTTAGCTTGATTTGCATAGGCGAAGAATCCTTCGTATTGTTCATCTCCAATAGAGAATTGTTCCTTTACCCCATCACCATGGTTTAGAACTTTGTATTCATACCCAGTAGTGTTGTCATTCATATTTACAGGATTGCCATTTGTATCATTTAGTCTGTAATTGTAAGCTACGTTCATTGGGATAATATCAAATCTCATTGCTAGGTTTGTATCTTCTCTTTGCCATGGCCAGTTGTTCATAATTAGATCAAATTTCATTTCTTGATTTCCAAGTACATCATAACCATCAATTACTTGATCATTGACATAAAGATGTACAACGATTGTGATTTCAAAATCTCCATAATTAGGAGCCATGATTGTTTGAGAAGTATAGTTGAAATGAACAGCTAATAATTCTTGTTCAGTTTCTGAAATATTCACATATTCAACATCAAATCCACTGAATTCAAATCTTACACTTGATAGAGGTAAGGTATTTGAGAATACTGGACCTGGTGGTGCATCTTCTTTCCATAATCCTGTTTCGTCGAATTGATATACTCCATCTTCATTGTAATCCAAGTACTCAACTAGAGAATGGAACATAATTGCATATTCAAAACCTGCATCAGTCATAAACTGGAACTTTGGAACACTTCCTCCAGCTTTAGCTATAAAGTGCATATCATAATAAGAAAATGTCACTTGGTTGCTATTTTCTTCCCATAAGAAGTCTTGATCATCTGCTCTTACTTGTGTCATAACAAGTAAAGCTAGAAACGCTAACCCGATTGTTAGTTTGATTGTTTTGTGTTTCATTTTTGCTCATCACTTCTTACTCCTCCCCTTTTGAATAGATTATCATTTAAACAACCAAAGTTAGACACTTTAGTAAACTAAAGTCAAAGTAAAGTGTAGAGAAAAAGAGATAACATAACTTTATGTTATGCTCATATCGAGTGCAATGAATTGATTTTTGTCAGATAGATCATAGAAGACAGGAGGAAGTGGAAAACCATATACAGGATACATCCAGTAGTTTGATCCAGCTATAGCCATTGTTCCATAACCAGCTAAGTTGATATAAAACATATCATCATCCAATGTTGGGAATTCTGACTTAGCTATTTTGAATTCAAACATTCTGTGGTCTTCAGCACAATTTTCACTAGGACCATACGAATAAGCTATGTCGTAATTTCCTGTACCAATAGTATTGTCAATTACAGTTCCTATTTCCCCACCATGAAGCATCAATGACATCTTATCAATTTGGACTTCAAAGCCAGTTGGTAAAACATCAACATCATTATAACCATATACTGTGAAATAAAACATTCCATCAGTACCGTTGATGGTTAGATGATCTAGGTCTACTGTAACATGTTCAACTGTATCGGCAGTTAATAGTACAACATTTGGATCTGTAAGAAATGTTACTGAACTACTCATGTCATTCGGTCCTGGACCATGCTCCATTACACCGCAGTAAAACTCTGTTGGATCCCCTATATGAACAGAATCAGCAGTTAGATTAGCTTTTATTGTAATATCTAAATCGAAATCAGAGATAGTTGACCAGAATAAAGGTATATATTCATCTGTAAGCTTTTCAGTAACATTTACACCAAATTGAATACCAAAGAATTGTCCTGGTGAAAATCCTCCAAGTGATTCATAGTAATGTGAGGTTACTGTAAAATTCTTAGTATCACCTTCAGTCCAGAAGTCGTAGAAATCACCTGTTATGTTTCCCCTAAGTACTTCCATTGTATCCATTTCTGGTACTATAGGAATATGTGGGTAATCAATGAAATTAGCTACTTCATCCAAGTAATAGGGCATGGGTATATCATTTTCAACGTCATAGTAAATATATTCGTACCCGAAATCTTCTAATGAATAGAAGGCGAGTTTTGAATTAAAAGTATCAGGTAAACGATTAGCTAGATGTAGAGCAAGCCACTCACCAGCTTTATTGTTTGTTCTGTCAGAACATAAATCAATTGCTAGATAGTAGTAATCTTCATCTTCCGCAACAGAAAGATAGTTCCATCCATCTACATTCGCCTTGTCTACTACAGGGTCTACACCATTATCCGCATCTAAATAAAACGGAATATTGTAGTATGAACTACGTAACCATTCTTTTTTCTCAATGATACCGTCTATTGTTGGCGTTAATTGAGTTGGATCGGTATTAATCATCCAGTCATTTGACATCAAAAATCCCACAAAAAACGCGCCCCCACCAATGCCAATAACGAGAATAACGGCTATAATTGTTGTTGTTTTCGCCATATTTTGTCAACCTTATTATTATTTTCAAACTTTTTAGTATTAAAAAGTGATAAACAATAACTCTACACGAGATAAATACTTTTCCCCGAATTTGTAAGTCAAAAAATAAAAAAAGAGAGGAACATAATTTTATGTTATGCTCATATCTAGTGCAATGAATTGATGTGAATCGTATAGATCATAATATACAGGAGGAAGTGGGAATCCATAAACTGGATACATCCAATAGTTTGTTCCAGCAATCATCATAGTTCCGTAACCTGCTAAGTTGATATAAAACATGTCATCATCAAGTGTTGGAAATTCTGACTTAGCTATCTTGAATTCAAATTGTCTGTGATCTTCTGCACAATTTTCACTGGGGCCATATGAATAAGCAATATCATAGTTTCCAGTACCAATAGTGTTGTCAATTATTGTTCCTATGCTACCACCATGAAGCATCAATGACATTTTATCGATTTGAAGCTCATAACCTGTTGGAACAACATCATCATCATTCCAGCAATGTATCGTAAAATAGAACATTCCATCAGTCATATTGACAGTTAACTCATTGAGGTCTACATAGATATTTTCAATTGAATTTCCAGGAAAAGCAACTTCATTTGGATCTGTGAAAAATGCCGCTGCACTACTCATATCAACAGGATCTGGACCATGTTCCATTACACTGAAGTAAAATTCTGTAGGATCTCCAAAATGACCTACTGGATCTGATGTCAGGTTTGCCGAAAGAGTGATCTCCAATTCAAAATTAGATATACTTGGCCAGAATAATGGAATTATGTTGTCAGAGATCTTTTCAGTAACGTTTACACCGAATTGAATATCAATGAATTGTCCAGCAAACCATTCCATAGGAACTTCCTCATAATGAGATGAAGTTGCTGTAAAGTTCTTGTAATCGTTTTGTGTCCAGAAGTCATAAAAGTCCCCATCTATTGTTCCTCTCAATACTTCCATTGAATCCATTTCTGGTACTATTGGAATATCAGGATAATCTATGAAAGCCGGAATAGCATCTAGATAGAATGGCATAGGAACATCATTCTCAACATCATAATAGAAGTATTCATACCCAAAGTCCTCTAATGAATAGAAAGCAAGTTTTGAGTTAAGAGCATCTGGTAATCTATTAGCCAGATGTAATGAAAGCCATTCACCTGCTTTGTTGTTTGTTCTATCTGAGCACAAATCAAGCGCTAGATAGTAATAATCTTCATCTTCCGCAACCGAAAGATAATTCCACCCATCCACATTAGCTAGATCCACTACAGGATCAACCTCATTATCCACATCTAGATAAAAAGGCATGTTATAATATGAACTGCGTCTCCATTCTTTTTCCTCAATAATACCGTCAATTGTTGGTGTTAGTTGAGTTGGATCAGTATTAAACATCCAGTTGTTTCCCATTAGCCATCCCACAAAAAATGCACCCCCACCAATAACTAATGCAAGGATAACAGCTGTTATTGTTGTTGTTTTTGCCATAAATTTCGACCTATTTTTTAATTTTTTCGAACTTTTTACTAATTAAAAAGTGATATACAATATCTCAATTCGGGATATATACTTTTCCCCGAATTTGAATTTCAATGAAATGTTGAAAAAAAAGAAAAAAGAAAGACATAACCCTATGTTATGCTCATATCAAATGTCATAAATTGATTTTTGTCATAGATTGAAAGGAATACAGGAGGTATTGGGAAGCCATAGTGTGGATACATCCAATAGTTTGTTCCAGCTATCAACATTGTACCATAACCAGCTAAGTTGAGATATAGCATCTCATCATCTAGAACTGGAAATTCTGATTTAGCTATTTTGAACTCAAACATTCGATGATCTTCTGCACAGTTGTCGCTAGGACCATATCCATATGCAATTTCGTAGTTTCCTGTTCCAATTGTATTACCCTCTATTGAAGCAAAATCATCTACTACAAATCTCAATGAAAGTTTGTCAATTTTTAATTCAAAATTAGTAGAATCTACTCCGTCTTCGTCATTCCATCCATAAATTGAGAAATAGAACATTCCATTAGTTGCATTTATAGAATTATGATTCAAATCAACTGTTCCACTTGAAACTATATCAGCAGTATAATATAGCTCATTATAGTCATTTAAAAATCCAAGTACTGTCATATTTCCAGGTTCTCCACCGTGCTCTGCTACAGCTCCAAAGTATTCTTGTGGCAGCCCAAAATGACCAGCAGGATTGGATGTCAAGTTAGATACTAACCTATATTCTAAATCCATATCCGATAGACTAGACATGAATGTTCCAATTTCTTGATCTGGAAACTTTTCTGTTATATTGACACCGAAGTGAAGAGCGAAGAATTGTCCTTCTAACCAAACTGCTGGAACTTCTTCATAATATTTTGATGTTAATGTAATATTCGATTCATCATATTCAGTCCAGATTTCATCGAATCCACCATCAAGAGTTCCTCGATAAAGCTCCATTAAATCTGTTTGAGGTGTAATAGGTATATCATATGCGGTTAGTGTTCCTCCAGAAGGATTCAGAAAGTGAGGAAATGGAGTTTCAGCTTCAACATCATAGAAGAAGTATTCATACCCAAAATCTTCTAGCGCATAGAATGCAAGCTCTGACATAAAAGTATCTGGTAATTGATTTGCTAGATGTAAAGCAAACCACTCACCTGCTTTGTTATTTGTTCTATCTGAACATAAGTCTGCAGCTATGTAATAATAATCTTCATCTTCCGCAACTGAAAGATAATTCCACCCGTCCACATTAGCTAGATCCACTACTGGATCTACTTCATTATCCACATCTAAGTAGAAGGGAATATTGTAATATGAACTGCGTAACCATTCTCGCTTTTCTATAATACCGTCTATTGTTGGTGTTAATTCTGCAGGATCTGTGTTAATCATCCAATTATTAGACATCAGAAACCCCACAAAAAAAGCGCCCCCGCCAATAGCTAAAGCAAGAACTACGGCTAATATTGTTGTTGTTTTTGCCATAAATTTCGACCTTTTTAATATTTTCAAACTTTTTATTCAATAAAAAGTGATAAACAATATCTCGATTCGGGATAAATACTTTTCCCCGAATTCTAAAAAATTTAATCACTAAAGTTAATAACAGAAAGAAAAACTTACTATTAATGAAGAAAATTGGCATTATTGGTGGTTTGAGCGCCGAATCTACTATTGAGTATTATAAAATTCTCATTAAAGAATATAATAAACGAGAAGGAGGAGCTGCATCACCTCTACTAATAATTGATAGTTTAAATCTAGAAGAACTTGTTAATTTGGTGAGAGAGGATAACTGGGATGAAGTGGTAAGTATTATACTTCAATCTGCTAAGAATCTGGAACAAGCTGGAGCTGAAGTAATAATCATTGCAACCAATACTGTTCACAAAATTTATGATAAAATACAAGAGAAAATCGATACTCCAATGATTAGTATTTTGGATGTAACTGCAGAAGCTGCAAAATCAATGAACCTGAAGAAAGTAGGTTTATTGGGAACAATTTTTACTATGCAATCTGATTTCTTTCATAAAGTGTTTAGAGAATATGGAATGGAAATAATTGTACCTAACCCAGAAAATCAGAAATTTGTTAACGAAGTTATTTTCCAAGAGTTGACCTTCCATATTGTAACAGAAGAATCCAAACAAGGGTATATTGAAGTAATTAAGAATTTACAAGAAGGAGGAGCCGAAGGAGTAATTCTTGGATGTACAGAAATTCCTCTATTGATAAAAAAAGAAGATAGTCCAATACCAGTTTTCGATACGACAACACTTCATGCAATGGCTGCACTTGAATATGCTTTACGATAAAATTTCAGACTTTCTTCTTCTATCCGACACTATTCTTGTTTTTGCATGAAAAACAAGATATAAAAATATCTCATCAAATCGTTGATTACTTATAGGGAAATCTCTACCATAATAATAACGTAAAATGACATGGTGACTATAATGACTGCTGAAACTGTGAAATTGAAATTTGATCAAGAAGAGGTTAACAAAGCAGAAGAAGAATACAAGAAGCTTCAATTAGATCCTGCACAACAGGAAATGGTTGACTCCTTAACTAAAATCATGAATGATCTTGTACCACTTCCTGAAGCAGCTGTTAAGGGTTTCACATGGAAAGTAATGACTAACTGGCAGAAAATGCGAAGAATCACAATAGCAGAATTAAGTAGTAGACCATTAAGAGATAGAATAGAGGTTTCTAAAGAAATAATCAAACAAGCTAAGAAATTGTATGTCAATCTTCTTTCAGAAGCTACTCCTGAACAAAAGATAATGCTCGAAAGAAAGTTTGATACTGTTTTAAAACAAAGCTCAGAATTATTACAGAATTAAGCAAATTTGATATGTGTCTTGAAAAAGATTAATATCATTATTACTGTTTTGTTTGCTCAGGTATTCCAAATGGTTAACTCAGAAGAGATTTTACAATGGATTGATAATAATCAACAAAAACTCATAAATCTTTCAGATAAAATTTGGGAATTTGCAGAAATTCGCTTTGAAGAAGTTAAATCAGCTAAACTTCAAATAGAAGTTTTAAAAGAAGAAGGTTTCGAAATTTCTCAAGGTTTGGCGGATATGCCTACAGCTTTCATTGGATCATATGGTAAAGAAGGACCTATAATAGCAATTATGGGTGAATATGATGCTCTTGCAGGATTAAGTCAGGAAGCAAACAAATTAGAGAAATCCCCTATTGAATTTGATGGACATGGTCATGGTTGTGGTCATAATCTTCTCGGAGTAGGCAGTTTAGCTGCAGCAATAGCAGTCAAACATTATCTAGAAACAAACAAAATACCAGGAATTGTTAGATATTATGGTTGTCCTGGAGAAGAAGGTGGTTCAGGTAAAACTTACATGGTGAGAGCTGGTTTGTTTGATGATGTAGATATTGCACTGTGCTGGCATCCTTTTAGTACTAATTTTATATTCAACCTCTCAAGTTTGGCAAATATTCAAGTTTTCTTCAGATTTACTGGAAGAAGTGCTCATGCAGCTGGAGCGCCTCATCTAGGAAGGTCGGCACTTGATGCTGTAGAGCTAATGAATGTAGGAGTCAACTATCTTCGAGAACATATTATTACTCAAGCTAGAATACATTATGCAGTCACCAATACTGGGGGGAATGCGCCTAATGTTGTGCAAGCTAATGCTGAGGTTCTCTATCTGATTAGAGCACCAACAATGCCTCAAACTCAAGAGATCTATGAAAGAGTTATCAAAATAGCTAAAGGTGCCGCACTAATGACTGAGACTGAGGTTGAAGTTGTTTTTGATAAAGCTGCTTCAGATCTAATTCCTAACAATGTAATAGGTAATGTTCTATATGAAAGGTTCAAGGAAATAGGAGTACCTCAATACACTGAGCAAGAATTGGAATTTGGAAAGAAACTTCAAGCAACATTTAGTGAAGGAGTTCGATCTGAGGTCAATAGATTTGGAATGTTTGAAAAGCAACTAGGAACAGAAATGATCGAAAGAATGAGAAGTAGTGTTATCTTTGATGCTCTTCTTCCTAACACTCTACCTGAATTTACTCTGCCAGGATCAACTGATGTTGGAGATGTAAGCTGGGTTGTACCTACCTCTCAGGTAGGAACAGCTTGTGTGGTTTTAGGAACACCAGGACATTCTTGGCAGGAAGTAACACAAAGTGCAATGAGTATAAGTCATAAGGGGATGATACTTGCAGCTAAGGTTTTGGCTCTAGCAACTATGGATTTCATTGAAAAACCAGAACTTATTGAAGAAGCTAAAGCAGAACTAAAGAAGAGATTAGGCTCAAATCAATATAAGTCACCAATTGCGCCAGAAATAAAACCTAATGTTCCTGATTGGGTATTTGATGCCATGAAGTAGAGAAACATTTCCAGTAGAATGATCTAGTTTGAAAGCAATAATATGTAATGTATATCTATCTAAGGAAGTTGTTTAATTACATCAAAAATTCTTATTTCTGGTAGGCCTACTAGATTGTAGACTTCCTTTAAACTTCTTGATAACTCGGAAGTACGAAAATTGTTTAGATTCTCATCAGTATCAAAGAACAGAATACTTCCATACTGGTCTATTCTTTCATCTTTCATGTAAACTATTTGTGTTAATCCTTTGACATCTTTGTACTGATTTTCTCTTGATTCAGCTAATTTCATTACATCATCATATGATAAATTGCTTCTGAAATGAAATGTAAGTACTTTCATAGAAATACTTTGTTTGTTTTCTCTTTTTAATGTAATTATCAACCAAAAATTGTTTTTTGTAAATTCCAAATATTTTAATCTGTTTCAGATAAATTAAAGACAATGAATTCCCAGAAAAAATCTCTTAAAACATGCTGTGGAGGAGATATTCCTGACAAACAAGTTACAACTATCCACAAAGGAAAAAAATTGTACTTTTGTGATACAGCATGTTTAAATCTGTTTGATAAAAACCCTGAAAGATTTCTATCTTCAACACATTTTAGACTTGATTTTGAAAACTTAGAGGATGCTTAATAGGAGACTCAAAAAATAATTTGGTCCAGAAGGATTGAAATACCTCTAGACTAGATTCTAGCCATATATTGATGTATCTGCAAAAGTTTCTGGATAGTCTTCATCTTCGAAATCTTCAGGCTTCTGAGTTGGAGCCTTTGTTTTGGTTTTAGCTGCAATTCTAGGAGAGCGACCATGTCTTTCTCGATCTTGCTCTCTTTCCTGTTTATACAAGTAAAATCGCTTTATATCCTTCTTAGTGAACATTTCAATACGTCTTATCATATTTCTTTCTTCATGATCTATAAAAGATATTGCAATTCCAGCTCTTTCCATCCTCGATGTTCGACCTATTCTATGAACATAGTTTTCAGGATTACCAATAGGCAAATCATAGTTGAATATATGAGAAACATGAGGGATATCTAATCCTCTTGCTGCAACATCTGTCGCAATTAGAAGTTGGATTTTCCCTTTTCTAAATTCTCGCATAGAAATTTCTCTTTGCCTTTGAGACATATCACCTTGAAGCAAACCAATTCTCATATCGATTCTTTTATCGTTTATCAATTTCTTCTGCAAGTTTGCTCCCCATCTTTTTGTATTAACAAAAACAATTCCAGATTTTGGTTTTTCTCTAATTAGGATATTTATGAAAGAATTGTATTTCTTTTTCGGATCTGGTACTTCATAATAATATTGTTTACATGACCCTACTGTTAAATCATCTCTACTAACATCAATTTCAACGATGTTTTCTTCTAAACTATAATCAAGCATTATGTTCTTAACTTCAGGAAGCATAGTTGCTGAAAATAGAAGAAATCTTGGATAAATATCTTTCATTGCATCAAATAGAATAAAATCGACATCAGGTAAGAAACCCATATCTAACATTCTATCGGCTTCATCAAGTATAACATATCTCACTTCCTTAAAGGAGATAGCTTTTCTTTTGAATAAATCAATTAATCTTCCAGGAGTTGCTACAACAATCTGAGCTCCTTTACGGATATTCTCAATTTGTCTGTTTATCGAAACTCCTCCATAAACTTCCACTGCTTGTAATCCTCTGTATTTGTTTAGTTTTGTAATTACATTATATACTTGTTTACATAACTCTCGTGTAGGAACTAGTATAACTGCTTGAACCTTCCTTAGTGATGGATCTAGTTTTTCAGCAAGTGGTATAGAAAAGGCCAAAGTCTTCCCTGTGCCTGTTTTTGCTTGTGCCAAAATATGTGTTTTTTCTCCCTCAAGAATCTTTGGAATAGCTTTTTCTTGAATATCTGTTGGAGTGTGTATCTCCATTTCTTCTAAAGCTTGTTTTATTTGGTCATTAATATTGTAATTTTTAAATTTCATTAGTATCATTCGTGTATCTTTTTAATCAAACTAGGTATCATTATGACGAATGCAATCGCTTCAAATTTTTTCTTAGTTTTAATTGTTGAAAAAAACAGAAGTTCGTTTCTTATCTTCTCAACTCTAATCAACTTAAATTCCAGAACTTTAAAAGGCTTTGTTATTGCAACTTAAACAGCGAAGTCTTCAGAATTACAATCTAGTCAAGGATAAAAAGAAAAATTGTATAAATAAGTCACTACATAAAACTTATATCCTCTTATTACTTTGTTTAAGTAATAGTTGAATGAGAAATGCCTGACATTCCAGATAAAGAAAAGGAAGAAATTAGAGTTATAGCAGTTCAATTCAGCAAATTAATGGCTAAACTTTCATTCAAAAATGGTTCTCAGATATATTATGAGGTTTTTAGAATGCTCTATAGTCGATCTGCTAGATGGAGATATTGTTTAATTTGTGGAAAAATCGGTCTACCTAACGAGTTTATTATTAACAATCATGATTGTCCTCCAGTTTCTTTTCACAAGATTCAGAATAAGGTTTCGACATCCTGGATAAGACTACGAAATTTCTTTTTAAAAGACGATTATTTGAAAATTCTAGAGAAAAAAGGGGTTCAAAATTTGAACAAAGAGACAAATAAGGTCTAAATATAGAAAGGGAGGAGATAATTTCCTACTTCTACGAAGTCTCCCCAATCTTAATTGCTTCTGGTAAGTTGTTTTTCTCAGCAACTTCAAAGATTTCACGAATGATTGGTAGCTGTTCAGGTTTATCAGTTACTCCAGCATTTTCAAGAGCTCTTATATGTTTCTTAGACATGAAGAAATCTCTAAGTTTGTACCAGGAGGTAGTTATTAAAACCGGAAAATGATTTACACCCAATGTACATTCATGGATTCTCTCCCTTAATTCTGACTTTTTCTTTTCCGTATATTTATCACTGCTGAGTTCCCCATCATCAACCATTAGCTCTGTAGGTTCTATAGTACCGCATTTAAGACAAAACTTCCACCTAGCAGATCTTATGTATAGTGCTTCAAAGGTTTCTGAATAAATTAGTAAACCTTCATTAAAAGGAGAAACCCACAATCCCATTGCATATCTTCTAGCAATAGAACGAATAAATGATTTTTCGGCATCGGATATTTTAGGCATGATGACACCTCTTGCTATTATGTTTGAAGCTATACCTACATATTAAGGTATCTCTTCAGCAACATGAAGAGAGAAATCTCTCAATATTTAAATTGTTCCCTCAAACTAGGAGTTTAGGCTTGAATCCCTAATTTTGAAGCTAATTCCTTATTTGAAGGTTCAACCAGAATGGTATCATCTGTAAAAACAATTGTAGGTACTTTTCTTTTCCCATCATTCATATCTCTTACAGTTTGAGCTGCGTGTTCATCTTGATCAACATCAATATATTTGTAAGATATACCTTTTTGGTCTAAAAACTTCCTTGAGCGGTGTACATCTGGACACCAAGAAGTACCATACAATACTACAATTGCAACCATGAACCCTATGCGTTTATGCAGGTATATAAAATATTTCTTAGGTAAAAAAAGGATAAAATCACTATTGTACAGACAAGAATCTTCTGAGTCAAACGTTGAAGATTCAAAAAAAAAAAAAAAAAAAAAAAATGAATTAAGGACTAATTTTCAGCATAATTCCTAAAATGACTGAGATACAGCAGATAAGGAGTATAATCCTACAATAATTAATACACATATAGGGATTAGGTAAGCTAAAAATCTACCAATAAAGGACAATGTTTTTTCCATTCTAGCTTTTCTTTTTATCTGACTTATGTTCGAAATCATTCTTTTTTCACCTCTTTTTATTCAGGGTTTAATACTCTGCTAGAGGAAGCAGAGTATTCCCCAGTTGAGTAGGTTCAGGAGAGCAAGATGAAAACAAGCCGCACACAATTTTCATCTTTGCCCAAATCCTGATCCTCAGCAGACTGATTGCTGCGTAATGAGTGCTTCAGCAAGAAACAATCAGCGTGATAATGACCAACCATTTTTTTGGTTAGTCAGGTTATAATCATAAATGCAAGAAGAATAAGAAGAAGAAAAGGGATTTACTCACTTTTCTAAATCTTATAGGTATCTTGCTACTTCTAAGGATACACCAAAAGCTATACCTAATGCATAGATGAATACTGGTAAAGCAAATATTAGACATCTATAGAGATATATTATTGGTTGTTGTACCTTAATAATCCAAACGGGTCTGTTAAATCGTCTATTGATGATCCAAACGGGTCTGTTAAATTGTCTATTGAAGATCCACATTTTTCTTTTCAACATTTCTTTTTCACCTCCAGGTAATTTTAGAAAAAAAGGAGAGCATCAGCTTACCCTGCTAGAGGGTTTCGCTGATAAGCTAACCTTGAACGGTTTTTTGATCTTAAGGCGCGTCGAGCTCTTTTGAGCTGTCTTAACTCTCTTTGGAGTGCCCTAACTTTTTGATCCAATGCAGCCGAAACTTCGTAATCTTTCATGTTTTTTCACCTTGTGAAGTTTTTCACATGTAGGACGAAGTGCGACATCCTATATAAATGAGTTTGAGTAGGAAAAGTTTGTCTCAAAGCAAAATAGATAATGTCGCACCATATGCGACATGTTAAACGTGTGTGTAAGGCGCTACACACCACAAATTTCGAATTTTAAGAGACAGGAAGCAGATTAGAACAGTTTCAATCAAACGGCAAAATTTACCTATATTTCAAAAAAGATGTCGCCAAAAACACGACGAATTCGAAAAAATATAATTAAAAATTAATGGTTATAATTTGATTAATCTGCCTTAGATCTAGATTTAGCTGAAGCGGGAGATGCAATCTGAGATACCTCAGGATAAGAATCAACGGTAGCAGCTTCAACTTCTATCGCAACATCTGGTTCCACACCAATTTTTTGTAAAGCTTTAACATATTTATCAGTTAAGAAAAAGTTAGACATTTCAATCCAACTAGTTGTTACTAAAACAGGAAATCTATTGAAATCTAATGCACATTTATGTGTGTCTTCATTCAAATCATGTATTGTATCAATGGCTCCACACTTCAAACATATTCTCAATCGCGATGATTTTTTGTACAATTCATTCATAGTTTCCTGATACAAGTGTAAGCCCTGATCAAGCGGAGCATCCCATAAATCTAGTGCAAAACGTCTTGCACGAGAGCGAATAACTTTCTTTTTTGCGTTTGACATGTCAGCCAGTGTGCATCCCTCATGTAGTATTAAGTCCTACATCCTTATAAAGTTTGACCCTTTGGCATAAATTTCCTAATTACTTAAGATAGTTGAAGTAAACAAAAAAAGAGTTTTAGGACAGATTTGCTATTGATAGAAGAGCTACTACTAGCAGACTAATGGAGAATACAAGGAGTATAGTATAGCCAACTATTGATCCTGCATTTGCTATTGCTTTTTCTATCCTCATTTTTCTTTTAGTACTATTCACAGTTTTTGCCATTTATGTCACCTCGGTTTTTTAATCTCACCCTTGTGGGAGCAGAAAGACCAAACTGTTTTGTTAGCAAGGGAGATAGCTGATTGGTTTGGTCATCCTGATCCCATCCTGGTGGTGAAATCTGTATATTGAATGTTTCAGAAAGAAACAATCAGCATGATTTTCTTTTTTAAAAAAATTTGAAAGGAAAAGATCATTTTACAAGAACCTTCCACATATCAATTTCTAACTAATTTCACATCCATAGAATCTGTAGATGCTCTGATTACCACAACATCTGCACTATTTCCCGCTACAGTTCTAATTAAGTTGTTATCAGGTCTATTTGCAGAATCTGTTCGAATCAAATTACTCTCTGGACGTTCTACGACATCAGTACGAATTAATTCATGACTTGGAGCATAATCATCAACAGTTCGAATGACTTCTATTTCAGGACGATCTACTGCTGCTAGTACATTTTCACTGGCCAAGTTCATACTTGCTAGTGATACTATCAAAGCTAATAGCATTGGTAAAACTACTAGCATTAATCTACTAAAGTTTATATCAGGTCCAGATTTATCCAATCTCAATAATTCTTTAACGGATTTTACCATTCTTATTCACCTCCAATAAGTTTTCATTTTGGTTTATCTCATTAATTATGACAGAAGAAGAGAAAAAAAGGGGATGCACTTAAAGCCCCCCATATCTAGAAAGGAAAAGATAATCTTCTAACTCTTTGGTTTTACGTTTCTTTATCTCTTCCATAACTCTCCTGGAATTTGTATTCTTCTTCTTGTTTTGAGAGGGAGAGTGAAACAATGTTACAAGTCCCCTTAAAATGACTTGCAGTTTTAGTTTTGTTTCAAATTTTATTGCCATTTTTTTCACCTTTCTAATTTAGGATTCTAATAGTAAAGTGATCCAAATAGCAGTAGCTTTTGGGCAATAGCTTTATCTTTAGCTTTTCTTATTTCACTTTCTAAACTTTCCTTGGATATCTCTTTATCAGGTTTGGATTTCTTCTCATCTATCTCTGATAATCCTTCCATCAATTGCTTTAGGAATGTGTAATAGAGATCTTCATCTATGAATTCAAAATCATATAAGATCTTCATATTGTCAATTACTATCTGACGAACTGCTTCTACTTGAACTTTCGATGCCATCTTTTTCACCTCAATTTTCTATTGGTAGATAATATCCTATCCGTAAACCAGATATTGTCTGACCGGATATCTAGAACGAGCTTTTGCTCTTCTACTTCGACGAGCTCTTTTGAGCCTATTCAACTCCTTTCGGAGTGCCCTGATCTTTCGATCCAACATAATAATAGATTCATTTTCATACATTTTTTATACCTCAAATGTTTGCATATCTCCTCAGGTTCAAACTTGAATAGTAGCGAATTGATTCAGCTAAGTATTGCTCATATACATCCACTTTTTTGTCTGAATATCTCTTAGTCAGAGATTTCATGAGCTTGTTGAGATCCTCGTAAAGCCTTCGAACCTCGGGATCCAGCAGTTTTTTTATTTCAGTTGTTTGCATTTTTCCACCTCAGGATTTTTGTAGTTATTACTGCATTGTGCAGCAACCTATTTAAAGGCCTTTGTGCAGTAATATATTGCCGCTTTTTGCAGTAATAAAAATGCAGTCATTAGGCATGACAAAAACGTTTAACTACGCATTTGCGCCCAATAACAAGACAAAACAGAATTAAAAAATTATTGAATTGGTGGCAATTTTTACCTAATAACTGATTTATATTGCAGTAATATTTCATCTATAGGAAATATTTACCGTGAGATATACATATATATACATTACTGCATAAGTGTAATATAGTCAAAGTAACAGGAGGATAAAAAATGCCTGTAATAAAAGATGCTGAGAAAACACAAATTAAATCCAGAGCTCGTAGATATGCTCAAGACTTAGCTGATGCTCCCTTAAGTACAGGTTTAGAATTGTATAGTGATACTATATCCAAGTTACATGATCGTTCTTCTCGGTTAAGGATATGTTTGAAGTGTGGAGCTATAGATAAGAAAGAGAGTCTAACTGAAAGCAAACATCACTGCGCATTAGGTATTGACAAACTCCCAGTAATCATTCTTACAAACTGGGTCATTTTGAAAAATTTCTTTCTTTCTGAGGAATATGTCAAAGCTTTACAAAAACTTGGTGTAGAGCCCCTAACAGCACAACCAATTATCACTGCAACTACTTCCAAAGATAAGCGTGCTGATTCTAAAAAACAAGTTAAAGAAACAGTGATTGAGACCACAAAATGAATCTATTATTTCTCTTTTAGTTTCTTCTTTAATTCATTGTTAGTTGGTTCTACAAGTATCGACCCATCTTCAAAGATTATAGTTGGTATTCTGCCAGATAGTTCATTTACTTTTTGCAATCCTTCGGTACTTTTGTCTACATCAATCCAAGCATAAGGATACCCTCTTTCATTTAGAAATTGCTTTGTCCTTTTACAATCTCCACATCTTTCATTTCCATAAATCACTTTTATTTTTGTCATCGTAAGGTCATTCCATTTCAAAATTTAAGTTTATTGCACAGATCTTGGTATTTATGTACCAGTAATTAGTTTTTTATACACTTAGTATCCATGCACGATTAAGCAAAATAATTAGTTTGGAGGAGCTTGTAGGTGTCTGAAAATATAATTGAAGCTCATAAATTTGAACAAGTACCATATGAAAAAATCCGCACAGTTAAAGGCGAAATGATTATTTCAGGAGAATTCCCAAGTTATCTAGTAGATGAATCAAAGATTAGTGGAGGTCATGCTGAATATTTGTTCTTTCCGAATACTGAGGAGGAAATAGCTACACTCATTTGTAGAATGAGAGAAGAAGAACATATGATCACTATATCAGCTGCAAGAACGGGAATAGTTGGATCAGCTGTTCCTTTTGGAGGAGCAGTCTTATCATTAGAAAGAATGGATAGTGTAATTGGATTAGGTTTTGATGAAAACGCAAACAAATGGTTTGTAAGAGTGCAACCAGCTATCTCATTAGATGAAATTAACCACATAGTAAAACTCAGAAAATTCGAACTTGATCAAAGTATTCCTAAGGAAAAGAATTGGGTTGAAAAGTTTGAAACAGAAAAACCACATTACTACCCAGTAGATCCAACTGAAATGACAGCATCAATTGGGGGAACTATAGGAGCCAATGCATCAGGAGCTCGATCTTTCAGATATGGAGCAACAAGAGAGTGGATAAAGAGAATTCGAGTAGTAATTGGCACAGGAGATGTACTAGTTATCCCAAGAGGAAAATATAAGGCACACGATGGAAAGTTTATTATCAAAACATCTGAGGGAGATCTTACAATTAGTATTCCAACCTATCAAATGCCGAAAGCTAAGAATGCTGCTGGATTATACACCAAACCTGATATGGATTTGATAGATCTTTTCATTGGTTCAGAAGGGGTTTTCGGTGCAATTACTGAAGCAGATATTTGGTTAAAGGAATTTACTCCACAAATGTCCAATGTAGCATTTTTCAAAAAAGAAAGTGATGCACTAGATTTCGTAATAAAACTAAGAGCTAATGAAATGATAAAGCCAGAGTTCATTGAGTTTTTCGAAAACAATGCTTTATCCTTACTAAGAGATAAGCAAAAGGAAGATCCTAAATTCGTTGATATGCCATCTATTGCAGAGGACATAACAACAGCAATATCTTTTGATTTACCTTACTCAGAAGAAATTCTTAGTGATTATTTTTCAGAAATTTCAGACATGCTAAAAGAATGTAATTCTTCCTTAAGTAATACCTGGAGTGCATATGAAGATAGAGAGATAGCCAGGTTCAAGCATTTCAGACATGCAGTTCCTGAAATCGTCAATAACATCATATCTGAACGCAAAAAACAATATCCTGAAATTCACAAATTAGGAACAGATATGTCAGTTGAAGACGCACATCTGAAAGAGATGATGGAATTCTATAATGCTACTCTTAAAGTAGCAGATTTGGAATATGTTATGTGGGGTCATATAGGCGATAACCATGTTCATGTTAATATTCTCCCTAGAAACATGGATGATCTCAAACTAGGAAAAGAGTTATACAAGAAATTTGCATCCAAAGCAGTTCAGTTTGGAGGTTCAGTTTCAGCAGAACATGGAATAGGCAAAATCAAACACGAATATCTTAAAATTATGTACGGAGATGAAGGTGTTCTTCAAATGCGAGAGATTAAATTCTCATTAGATCCAAATTGTGTTTTTAATTGTGGTAATATTTTTGGTCGAGGTGAACAAAAATGAAAATAGTCATCTTAGTTAAACAAGTTCCAGAAGCAGATAAAGTTGCTGTAGATCCTGAAACAGGAACACTCATTCGTGAAGGTGTTGCTTCAATCTTGAATCCTTACTGTGAGTATGCTTTAGATCAAGCTGCTAAATTGAAGAAAGAAAATCCTGATCTTAATATTGAAGTTACAGCAATAAGCATGGGGCCACCTCAAGCAACTAGTGCACTTCTTCGATGTTTAGAATTAGGTGCTGATAAAGCTTATCTTCTATCTGATAGAAAATTCGCTGGTTCAGATGTTTGGGCAACTTCTTCTGCCATTAAAGAAGGTATTGTAGGTTTGGAACCTGAATTTGATTTAATTATTGCTGGAAAACAAGCAATTGATGGAGATACTGCTCAAGTTCCTGCTGAAACCGCTGAACAACTAGGAATACCTCAAATCACTTACGGCGTAGATGTTAAGATCAACGATAAGAGGGTTGAAGTTAAACGAGAGACTGAAACAGGATATCAAATTCTATCAACAAAAATGCCTGCTCTTATCACAATGAGCAAAGGTTCCAATATTCGACGAGTTCCATCTATGCAAGATGTTTTAGATGCAAGAACAAAACCACTCAATATTGTTTCAGCAGATGACTTGAATATTGATGAAAGCAAAATTGGTTTAAGTGCATCACCGACTCAAGTCGATAAAGTTTTTGCGCCACCCTCTAAATCAGGAGGAGAAATTATTGATGGTGCGGATTCTAAAGCAGCAGCAAAGAAATTGCTTGAATATCTAAAGGAGAATAATTTTCTGAGAGTGTGATAAAAATGTTGAACGTAGATTTAGAAGCATGTATTGGCTGTAAAATGTGTGAGAGAGTTTGTCCTTTCGCGGCTATAATAGTTGAACCTGAAACAAAGAAAGCTAAAGTTCTTGATGGTTGTACTCTTTGTGGAACATGTGTAGGCGTTTGTCCTGTAGATGCGCTTAGTATTGAAAGAAAAGCTGTTTCTGAAGAGGAAATTGCACTCTATAAAAACGTCTTTATTTGGGGTGAATGGGAGAAGAAGGGAGAAAAGAAAGTAATCAAAAGTGTAGTTCTCGAGCTTCTTGGAAAAGGGAAAGAACTTGCAGAAAAACTAGATGAATCATTAGCAGTTGTTCTTCCAGGAAATAACGTAGAGCATTTAGTTCCTGAGCTTTTCCATTATGGTGCAGATAAAGTATATCTTTGTGAGCATGAATTATTAGAAGACTATTCAACTGATGGATATACAAGCGTGATAGCAAGTGTAATAGCATCTGAAAAGCCTTCTATTGTTTTATATGGTGCAACTCCTAATGGAAGAGATTTAGCGCCTAGAATTGCAGGAAGATTAGCGCTAGGATTAACAGCTGATTGTACAGGTTTAGATATAAATGAATCAAGACAATTAGTTCAGACTCGTCCAGCTTTTGGTGGAAACATAATGGCTTCAATTCTGTCTCCATACACTCGACCTCAAATGTCGACTGTAAGACCAAATGTTTTTCCAAAACCAGTTATTAATGTAACAAAAACCGGAATTGTGGAAGAAGTTGAAGTTAATCTAAGGCCTGTTAGTATTAGAACAAAGATAATTGAAGAAATCATATCACAAGAAGACAGTATCAATATAGAAGAGGCAAAAATATTGGTTTCTGCTGGAAGAGGTGTAGGCTCCAAAGAGAACTTACATTTCATTGATGAACTTGCTAAAGCTGTAGAAGGAACAGTTTCTGGTTCCAGGCCTTTAGTTGATTTAGGTTGGTTACCTCATCCACAACAAGTAGGTCAATCGGGAAAAACTGTAGCTCCTACATTATATTTTGCATTAGGTATTTCTGGTGCAGTACAACATCTAGTTGGAATGACATCTTCTGATACAGTTATCGCAATTAACAAAGATAAAGAAGCACCAATATTTGAGGTTGCAGATTTTGGAATTGTAGGCGATATGTTTGAGATTATTCAAGAATTTGTTAAACTAGTTGAAGAAGAAAAAGCAAAGAAAACTGCTTAATTTAATTTACACCTAGAATCTAAGTTCTAGGTGCTTTTTCATAACCCCATTTATCTATTGTTTTTTGCCAAAATGAATAGATTATAGTTTTTTCTTCTTCAGACATCTCATATTTGCTTGGAGTATAACCTGCAACAGATTCGAGGTAAGGTTTAACTCGTTCCTTCAATTGATCAATTCCCGAAAGGTCTAAACTGGAGTATATCCTTTCTAAATCTTCTATTGGGTTTTCGCTGAGTTTTTCAAATTTAACATCAACTAAATTTCCTTCAGGAATCAATTTAATGTCCTCATAATATCTTTCATACATTTCAACATGAGTTTCAAATATTAATTGTCGTATATCATAATCCTGATTCTGCAGCGCATAAATACCAGCGTTATGTTTGTGCAGTTTCAATGTTGAATAAAATAGGTCATAGGGGTCACGATAAATATGAATGAATTTAGAATTTGGGAAGAGATCAAGAATAAGTTTTAGTCGACATGTGTCAAGAGGATTTTTCAGAATTAGCTGTTTGCCTTCTTCTTTTATTGTTAGTTTTTTGATTAAATATAGAAACCAATTTTTCCATTCTTCTTTCTGTTCATCTGTAACATCCTCAAGAGTCACATATTTTCTATAAAGGTCTATGTTTTCTGGGAATGCAAACATTATGATTGGTGAGAGCATTGATAGAAACATTAAGGCAAATTCATGTTCATGTGGCATTTCAGGAAACATATCAACATTATCTGTGGGTCTCTTCTTTGGAGTTAAAGGTTTCATGATTAAATGAATCATCTTAGAACCAGTTAAGAATAGATGAGGAAGACTTGTTTCTGTTAGAGTAATATAACCAAACTGTTCATCAAATGCCAACATTTTATGTAAGTGAGTAGTTCCACTTCGCCAGTGTCCTAATATAAAAACTGGGTCCTGTGTAATTTCTGTATTTCTAATTTTCTTCCTATACTTAAGCCGTTCATAAATAATGAAGGGAGATAAAACTATGTTGATAATAGTTAAACCAAAAATTTTGGGGATGAATCTAGTTTTTACGTTGAATTTGTTATCATACAGTAGCTTTAGCCACTCTTTTAAGCTAATCCCAATCATTAGAACCCACTTGATACTTTTTAATTTACATGTTCTTAATAAGAGTTTTACTGCAACACTAGTCTACGAAATAAGCTAAACTGTCTGATTAAATCTGTAAATAAAAACCTCATTATTGATAGTTAGATTCAGCATATAGTTAAAATCAGTGAGATCGGTCTCTATGTTTGGTGTTAAAGATATTTGTTCTCTATTAAACATAATATAATTATACGTTGAATTGTCCAGCGAGTACATTCTAATTAAACCTCGAACTATACTTGCCTTATAGAAGTCCATGTATTCATCTAGTGGAACATCTTTATGTAAATAGAAGTAAGATTTGAATCTTGTACCTCTAGTAAACATAACAACTCCATTACAATCATCCAATTGCCCTAGATATACCAAACCTCTAGCTAATTCATTATTAGCATTCCAATCATATATTTTTGACCCTTCATATGAAGAAAATATAGTTCCTCCAGCCACTAAAACGAAAAAAAGTGTTGAGTAAAAATATTTGAAAACTTTTTCGATTTTGATAGTATTTGTTTTCTTGGTTATTTTCATTAGAAGTTTAGCACTATAAGAGCTTATTCTCGGAAGAAATGTCTTAAACAGAATAAGGAGGGAAATAGCAAAGCAGATTTGTAATAAAATGAGTGCGAAATATATGAAACGGAGTTCTTTATGACTAGGAATCGAGAAAATAGATATAATAACCACGGAAGCAAGTGGAAATCCACCTATATTTCTCAGTAAAATCCAATCCAGTTCTCTATTTTTGAAATATCTTTTTATTGTATAATAGAAGGTTCCTAGTAGAACTGATGTACAAAAAACTACGAATATAAGTAAGGGCAATGAACTGACCAAAGTTTGAAAGTAGTAAAAAGGAGGAGCTACTCCATGTACTGAACTCAATCCTTCAAGTATATTGTATCTAAACCATTGAATTGGAGAAATTAGAAAGTCACCATAGGTTATGAAATCAATTAACCCACCGAAAATAACTGCAAAACCTAAACCAATTAAATTGCAGGTTATAATTTTGATTTTCTTATAGGGAAATCTGAGTAGAAGTATTGCTACTAAGCTAATTATGAAGTCAATTCTGATATAGATTATAATCCCCATTAAGAATGAGAGAAAAATTATTTTCAGATATAATTTCAAAGATCTCTTAATCTTCAATTCTTCTTGATTACTATACTCACTCTCACCTTGAAGTTTCTCTTTTGTTTTCCAGAAGGAGTTAATAATGAACATAATCCATGGTACAAAGAATATATTTGTTACAGACCTGAATGCACTAAACATCAATATCGGAGAAAAAACAACAACTATTGCAGATGCACTTGCAAAGTATTTGTTTCCCTTGGTATATCTTTTTACAAAGACGTAAGTTGCTGGTGTGAGCAAAGCACCATTGATTCCCAAAAGTATTCTAATAAGTGGTATTGTTATTTTCCAGTAATTCCACCCAAACAATTTTCCAATATACATTGGAATTGTTAAAATCATAGGAAACATGTATGACCTTGCTTTTGCATAACTTGGAATAACTGGATTTGAATCTTGAAACTCAGGAGGAACGCTTGCATAACCATATACAATATCATGGGCCATCTCAATGCTTTGGAAAATCTCATCAGGGTGAATGGAACCCCAAGTGCTTAAGGAAAAAGAAATTTGCATAGAAGCTGAAATAAAAGTCAATAAAAGAACAAAACTTAACTCTTTTCTATTCATAAAGAATTTACAAGCTCTCTTTCCTTGATTATTGAGATTTACAAAAACTTGTTTGAGTGAAAATCTATTCTTCTCTGTGCTCATTTTTTCACCATTTTGATTGTATACTTGGACTATAGGAAAGATGTTTCTCTTCAATTTAAGCTACTGTTGTTTATTAATTATTCGGGAAATTCCTATTAGCAGTCTCCAAAGGTTTATATCACTGAAAGTACATTTTATGAATTAAATACACCGAGTAATCGGTTATTTGGTGAAAAGAATATGAAAAATAAAAAGTTCAAACTATCTTTGGTAATTGTTTTCAGTTTATTACTATTAGCTAGTACTTTTAGCACAGAAACAGTCCAAGGTCAAGATTACTCCTATCCTTCAGAACTTGCTGTTGGAGAATCCTTTGAATGGGAAGTTGTTGAACTTACACTCTTAGGTTCAGTTAGTATAGGTTTTCTTGACTATGGAGATGATACACTAGAACAAGGAGATAAATTTTCTGTCAAATTGATAGATGATATTAATAATGTTACAAATGGAACACCATCTGAACTGTTAAATCCATCCAATACTTGGGCAGAATTTTATCTTAACGGTGATTTCAAAACCAATGAAACAAATCAGATAGGTTTGTTGGATCTAGGTTGGTTAAGTCTAGCACCAATAGGAATGGATGACTTCTTTTTACAGCCTACTACCTACGAAAATGCAACTGGAGTTTACAACTATTTTGAGATCTTGAACAATGCTTTTGGACAACTATCTATGACAATGGAAAATATAGTGGATAGTCATGGGTATTATAATCACTATACTATGAAAGTTAAACTAACATCAAAATTAACTTCAAGAGCATGGACAATCAAATTCCAAATTGATGAGAGTGATACAGAGGACGACCTTCTCGATCCTGTAGACTGGACCAAGACAATAGAAACTTCATCTAGATCCATCGAATTAAGATTCAATGTAAAAACAGGATTTTTAACCTACCTAGATTACCAATATGATTGGCATTTGGAAAGAACAGTCGAAGGATCAGTAGACATAGATGATGATTCGATTCATCTTCTCATCAAAAGTACAAGCCTTCCAACAGGAGCTCCTTTTGAGTGGGGATTCTCAGTCTTTGGTTTAGCTGTAATCAGTCTAATTGTCTATAAACGCAAAAGAAGATGATTTCATCTTTCTACTTTTTTTTGTTTTGAAGTCTTTGATAAGAAAGATTACGTTAAACTCTCGTTGCGATTGCTTCTAGTTTCTCCTTTCTTTTTGCTAAACAAAGGTAGAAGTAATCCAGTAACTGCTACTATTATAAGACCTATCCACTGTAATCCTGTGGGTCTTTCAGCCAAGAAAATCACTGCAAGGATAGTTATCTGAAAAAGCATGGTATTATTAATTATCGATATCTCAACAGCTTTAAGCTTTTGCATTGCATGGTTCCAAAGTGTAAAAGCCAAAGCGGTATTTACAACACTTAACCAAACTATATAGCCTATTGAAATAGGTGAAAGCTTTGGAACTCCTTCAACAGATAATCCCGAAATCAACATAATTATTGATCCTATAAACATACTAACTGAAGTTATAACTACTGTACTTACTTCTTTTGACTGGTTTATTGATCTCCCCATTATTGCAGATAAAGAGTTGGCTAAAACACCAATAATGACTATTATCAGACCAAAAATTCTTAGTTTAAGTGGAATTGGATCAGAAATATCCAAGAATTTTTGCATATAACCCGATACCACACTAAATGGAGCACCTGTGAGTTCAGGACTAAGTAGGAAATAAAGTAATGCTCCACCCAAAGCAGCTACAACTAGGAGAATTTGGATAAAATTTGATTTCTCTTTCAGTAGAATATTTGCAAAGAATAGAACAATAATAGGAGTAAAACTAAGTAACAGACTAACAGTTATTGCGGGAAGATACTTTAAGCCTAAAAATTGTGCTCCTTGAGTTATTGTATAAAAAACTATACCATAAAGAACTAGTTTTAACCACCACCTCTTTGATAAGTTCTTAATTTCCTGTCTATATTTTTGAAAAGACAAAACGTAAACTAGAAGGATTCCTGCTGCAGCAATATATCTCGTTCCTGCAAAGAATAGTGGTGGAATCTCCTCAAGGCCGAACTTAATTATTGGCCATGATGATGACCATAGGATGGTTACAAAGAATGCTTGAAATATAGTAAAGCCCCGTTTCTTTGTCAAACTAGATATCCGATGCATATACACTTACACCTTTCACATGCTAGTAATTGATTCATGATTAAATTAATTATTCCCATCATATGTTAGGTATATATAAAAACACTCTCAAAAAAAATGGGATCTATATGACCCCGGTTCTAAAACTAAGCTAAGAAAGGTACTTGAGACTTTCGAGAAAATCTATTACTCCTGGAGGACCTTTCTTGATTCCAAATACTTTGAAAGATTCAACTGTTTCTTTCACTAAGTCAACATCAACATCCTTTCCAAATCTACAAGTTCCTATGACAAAGATCCTTATTTTTGTACCTTGACTAAGATGTTTTTCCAAAGTTTTCCTTCCAATATCAAAGATTCCAAAACCGAAGAAGTGTCGAGTATCACCCGATTTATCCTTTGTAATTGTATCAAATGTGAAGGAATTTTTATCTATTTCCTGCTTTATTGATGTTCGAATGAATTCAGTTCTTGTATTATAAAATCCTTGATCAACCAGATAATCTATCTTCCCTAAATCTACAGCAGGAAGATTTATTGTTATTTTTTCATAATTTTTTTCAGTTTTTTTGTCAGACACAAGTATCACCAAGAGATGTTCTATACCATCCATGTGGATGGTCATTTATAAACATTTGGTTTTGGAGGTGTGATCAGAGGAAAATTTTCCTTAAAATTTTTAACAAATGTAGAATAATTAGTACACATGTATAGTGATTATGTTTCCCGACATAGTCTTCACAAAGTTGGTGTGGGTGGATTATGCTCTTATGAGGGAAAAATCTTACTGATTAAATATAACTACGGATTAAACAAAGGAAAATGGAACTTACCAGGAGGTTATGTTGACTTAGGAGAAACACTTTCATCAGCGATTGAGCGTGAAGTTCTAGAGGAAACAGGTGTTCACACACAAGCAGTAGATTTGATATTTATTCGACACATGAATAATGAAAAGAAGGACAAGGGTTTGATTTCAGACATCTATATCGTCTTCAATTTAGAGTTTAAAGGGGGAGAACCTTTAGCCGATAATGTTGAATCCATAGACGCCAAATTTATCCCCCTTGAAGATATTGAAGGATATGAATTATCAAATTTAAGCAAGTACATTATTCAATATAAGAAAGATAAGAAGGGTTTTCCTCTCTTGAGTTATGAACCTGACAAGAAAATTAAGGAGCAACTGAATGTTCAAAATTATGAATTATATGGGTAAAAGCATTTTTATTGAAAAATCTAGTAACGATGTTCTACCCTTTTCAGGCTGGATAATTCAAGTTAAAACTTGCAGAAGTTAACAGTATTCGATTAATACCGAAGATAAGCCTTTTATTTAAGCTTAATCTTCACAATATCACGAATGCAAGAAGACATAGAGGCGGTTCTGGAACGGCAAACAGTCCTAGGGAAATTTCTAGATAGGCTGAATTATCGAACACTCCGCTACATTTATACTCTGATGAACAAGATGTTAACCTCTATTGACCGCTTTCTAAGTTCGAACGAAGACAGTATCTACACATTGAGAACATCTCTTCTATCTTCTATGTCAATGCTTGCAAGAACATTTTATCAAAGCTCTCTAGTAGATTATCTTCGTTCTGAAAGGAGAACGTCTAGTGAATTTGAAGAAGAAGTTGAAAGAGCATATCTGAAAGGTATGAATGAGCGCGAGATTATCATTCAAAAAATTGAGAGTATGTTGATTAGAGGAAAAGAGCTGTTAGAATTAAAAGAAATCATTAACAACACTTGGCAAGACATCTACTATAGAACGTCCCCTGAATCCTCAGCTGATGAAAATCTTAGAAATAACCTATCTTTAGTGATGGAGAAACAGGATGAATACATTTCACTTCATAAATCAAATATTGATGGTTTAGAAAGCCAGAAGATTCAGGAAGATTTGATTAAACAAATTACAGACCTATCTTACCAAGCAATAGATTTGGGGGATAAAGCTCAGATGACCTTGCATGAATTGCTTGATATATGTATTCTGCCGCTCGTTTCTATTTATGAAGATGAGTCCTCAAGTGCTGACAAAATCCTTTCACAAATACAAATGCTTTCATCAAGATCTAAGGATGTTCTTAGTGAGGATGAAATTGGAAAATTGTGTGATGTTTTGTCTTGGGGGTTAGATGATATTAGCAGCTTTGATGACTTAATTAACCTTGGTAAAGAATTAAGAAATGAATATGCTTCTCTGCTCTCTGAATTTCTTGTCTATTTAGTGGATATTGATCTAGGTATTCAAGAGCTTGAATCTTTTATTTTGGAGAGCTCTGAATAGACTATCTAAAAAAGAAGGATTTTTATTGAAAGTAAGAGGTTTATAGCTAATGAGTTATAATTTGTTTCTGAATAGAGATTACTTAACTTTCTCCTGTGCACACTTTGTAATTGGTGAAAATTTCTATGAACCACTTCATGGGCACAATTATAAGATTTTGATAAACGTTTACGGAACGCAAGGTAAAGACAACATGGTCATAAATTTTCATGATATCAAGAAAATACTTAAGCCATTTGTTGATTCTTTGGATCATTATGTTTTAGTTCCATCAAAGAACAAGTATCTAGAAATAAGTGAAAAGAAAGAACAAATAATAATCCGTATTCCTCATCTACGCAAAGAATATGAATTACCTAAATCAGACACTGTTTTACTTCCGATAGAAAATACAACTGTTGAGGAAATGAGTCATTATTTTGTGAAGTTGTTGGCAAAAAATGATGAAATCAGAAGAGAAAATATAAGTCAGGTTACTGTTACTGTTTATGAATATGAGGGCCAAGGAGTAACAACAGAACTATTCCCAGTTCATGAATGAAGATTAATCTAATCCTTGACGAGAAATATCTCTTGATTTGTGTTTGAACACCAGTTCATTATAGATTTTGCAATAATAAATTTTTTCAGTTTTCGGTTTCTGGCTTCTTCATCAAGTTGTATAACTTTTGAATACTTACCTATTTCGTTGCCAAAATCAAAGCCGATCAGTCCTATTTTTGAAGCAGACATCAGTGTAGATAAACATACAATTCTATCACCGTCTGTAAAACCTAAGAAGTTGTACGAACCTGGAAGTGGGTGAGTTTGGGTTGTAATTAAGAACTCTCCCTTTGAAATTTGATTTATGTTCTCATTTATAGTACCAATGTTATCTCCATGTATGTGAACAATAGGAATAGAACCTTCTTTTTGAGCGTCTAGTTGGTCCTGAATTGTTCCATCTAAATCTGTAACAATGAAATCTGGAATTATACCCTCTGCGACAAGATAAGAAGTGGCACCATCAGCTGAAATTAAAACATCTGAAGAATCAGCGTATTTTTCTAGATACTCAGTAAACTCATCTTCTAAATTCAGACCAGGAGCAATAGCATAAACTATTCTGTCTTTTATTAAATGAAGCAAGTGTTCTTCTGATATATTACTAGGATGCTTTTCCAAAATATTCTTGAGAGCTTTTAGATCTTCTTTACTGTCAATTTTTAGGAAATCACAAATCAAAGGATACCATTCTTCGACCCAAACTTGTAGTGAAAATTCCATAATTTCCAATTTAGAGAAAGGAGAGTTATGAGTTTCAAAGATCATCTAAATCCTCTTCCTCACGTTCTAATTCCTCAATGGTTATAGATCGTCTACTATGGATCTTTGTAAGTTCCGATTCATACCGAGATTCAATATCTCTGAAAGATAAAAATCCTAAAATCTTCTTCTGATTTTCTCTATCAACAACTGGAAGACATTCTATTCTAAAAGTAGTCAACCTGTCAAATATAGTCGTAAGCGTTTCATCTGGAAAAGCAGTAATAACATCTGCTGTCATACAATCACTTACAATTTTTTGACCTTTAGAAAATCCTTGTTGATAATCAATTGCACTAATAATCCCAACTAAGTCTTTATCATCATTTATTACAGGTAGTGAACTTCGTTTTTGTAAATACAGAAGAGAAAAAGTTTCTTCTAGTAAATCCTTTTCATTGACAGTAGCATATGAATGTTCCATAGCATCTTTTGCAGTTAAAGTTTCAAGAATATCTGTATACTGTATTCTTCTCCTTAAGATAACCTCTTTGCTTCGGATTTGTCCTTTATAGAGACTGAAGTCCATAGAAATGATAAATGCCATAGCATTTGAAAGGATAATTGGTATAATTAAACTCGGGAACCCAACCATTTCAAGAACAAGAATCATGGAAGCAATTGGTGTTTTTGTAGTTGAAGTGTGCATTGCGGACATTCCTATGACCATCATTGCAGTTGCACCTAATGTGGGGAATAAGCGAGAATATAGCAATCCTAAAGCAGCACCCGATACCAAAGTTGGTCCCATAACCCCTGCGCTATTTCCGAACCCGACACAAGTTGACGTTACAATTATCTTTCCTATAAGCAGTACAAACAGTATACCAATTGCTATGGTGTCATCTGCAATTAGGTTATTGATTGATTTAAAACCCGTTCCCGCTAATTTTACGTCTTCGGGTAACCAGAAATCATCAACTAGAAAAACGATAATTGCAGTAATTGTCATTCCTATTAAGGGTAAGAACTGATTCTTAATGTATTTGTCAAAACCTTTGGAGATATATCTAAATAATAAAGAAAATCCTATTCCAAGAAAACCAGCAATTATACCAAATAATAGAAATTGGAGAGAGTTTACAAAAGTCAGAGAAATAGTAGTTGATACAGGAGATAGAAGAACAGGAGATTCTGAAAAAATTGGGATTTTCTGTATAGCGATTAATAATCCATTATACACTAAAAATGATATCGCGCTTGCTACTAAAGCAGGTAGAAATACAGTTTCATCTAAATCTCTCTTGTAGGGCACTTCTGCAGCAAATACTGTTCCGCCAAGTGGAGCATGAAATACAGCAGCAGTGCAAGCGGCTGCTCCAATTGTTATCGCATGATTTTCATCATCCAAAGTCATTCCTAGTTTATCAGCTATTACAGATGAAGTTGTACTTCCCAAAGTTACTGAAGGTCCTTCTCTCCCAGCTGGAGCAGAAACACCTAAAGTTAGAACACTAGTAATAAACTTTGTCCAGATACCTCTAGCTCGTAAAGGAGTTGATGTATTCTTGTGTGACAGAACATGTGATAAACCTGCGCCATATACTTCTTTAAAACCAAGAAACAGAAATATTGTGGTTATCCCTCCAGCTATTGGGTATTTAATATAGATTGGTACATTAGATAACCAACCTTGCATGTTTACAACCAAACTAGTAAACAAAGCCATTAATACTCCACTGACGCCCCCAATAAGAAGTGCAAAAGGGAACCATTTCTTAGTATACTTCCAATATCTCTTTATCTGGATTCTAAATCGATTCCTAAGTTTAGGAGTTTCTTCTTTATCTATTTCTTCTTCTTCAGTCACAAAATATTATTGAATTTTAGAGATTTAACTTTATTTGTTATTTTTGTAAGTAAAATCTATTGATTCTTTCAGAAAAGTAACAAAAGAAGAACAATAATAAGGGTTTTAACTTGTTTGTCATGTGCAAAGATTGATTAATTTACTTGTATTTCACAAGACAGAGAATAGATTCGAGATCATCTTTACCAGGTTATGCTTATGATGAGAAAGAACCAAAGAAAAATACTTTCAACAATTCTTTTAGTTGTATTTGTTTCAGCTACTTCTACAAATCTTAATGGAGACGTAGCATCATTTAATGATTTTAATAAAAATCTCGATTCTTCAATTGATAATATTGGTTTCATCTATATTGAAGATCAAGACAGAGTAATGGCTTTTCCTTCAGAACATTCGTATCTGGTACAACCTTGTGTTCTTGATATAGATGATGATTCATTTCTGGAAACCGTTGTAGTTGCAAATATGGAAGGGATTGATGGTAAAGCAATATATCTGGTTAAGAATGAAGCCTTTGTAAGTGGCTGGCCATTAGAGCTTTATTGGGAAATGAGAGATGTTGAAATTTTGGGAAGAATGGACCTGAATAATGGAACCGAACCTAGTATTATATTTCGATATGCTAAACAAGGAACACTAACTAACGAAACAACTGCATTTTTTGCTGTAAATGCAAATGGAGACATAGATCTTTCATGGGGTTTCGAGCTCTCGGGTACGTTTGTTTACCATACAATATTTTCTGACTTAAATGATGATGGAAATAAGGAATTCGTTCTTTTGGATACAAATAGAACAGTTTACTATCTAGATCATTTGGGAAACAATATGACAAACTGGCCTATAAGAGTGAATGACTCAACAAATTTTATTCCACCTGTTGCAAAAGACATAACAAATGATGGAGAAAAGGAAATCATAGTCACAACAGATAATGGAATTATATATGCATGGTTCTTGAATGGCTCTTTAGTTAATGGTTATCCATTAAATATCAATGTAACTTATCCAGGAATTGAGGAATTTAGAGAGGCACCTATGATAGGTGATTTCAATCTTGATGGAGATATGGATTTATTCATAGCTTCAACTGTAAGTTTTCTATATGGAATCACTCTAAATCCAGAAAACAATAAAACGTGGGTAGAAGAAATTCCTCTACCAATTTATACTTCTACTCAAGGAATAGCTTATGATATAGATGATGATGGGTATTTAGAAATTCTTCAACTGTTTGCGTCGGGTTTAGCAGTGTATAATGTTTCAGAAACAATAAATGAAGAGTTTTTATTCCTTCCTGGAACGAATTATTTTGGATCACCTGCAGTTGCAGATTTAAATAACGACAATGAAATGGAGATTATTATTCTTAGTTTCAATTATGCATATGTTCTAGAAAATGACGGGGATGTTTTGTACCAAGTAGTTAATTGGATAACAACAGCAGATAGAGTATCTCCAATTGTGTATGATTTTGATGAAGATAATGAAATTGAAATTATCCATCTATCAATCGATGGAGCACTTCTAATCAAGGAAACTAATGATTATGGATTAGCACCTTGGATACATCCTTTGGGTTCTTATACAAATACAGTAAATGATGATTCAGACGAGGATGGATTATTTGATTTTGAAGAGGAGATA
Source organism: Candidatus Heimdallarchaeota archaeon (assembly GCA_016840095.1). Taxonomy (GTDB): domain Archaea; phylum Asgardarchaeota; class Heimdallarchaeia; order Heimdallarchaeales; family Heimdallarchaeaceae; genus UBA460. The sequence continues at coordinate 31,376 of JAEOSZ010000089.1, read as the reverse complement.
ATTGGGACAAATACTACAAATAATGACTCAGATGGAGATACAGTGTTAGATGGCCTTGAGATTAACCAATACTTACTAAATCCTCTTGTTTCAGATATGGATAAGGATTCTGATGCAGATGGATTGACGAATATAGAAGAAATAGATGTTTACGGTACCAATTTATTGAATCCAGATAGCGATGGAGATTCTTTACTTGATGGGGACGAAGTTTATGTGCATTCTACGAACCCCGCAACTTCAGATAGCGATGAAGATGGGCTTCCTGACAACTATGAAATACTTTACGATAGTCTTGATCCTAATAATCCTGCTGATGCACTGGAAGATTCAGATAATGATAATCTGATTAATTTAGATGAAAGAGCTATAGGAACGAATCCTGAAAATCCTGATTCAGACGGAGATGGCTTACTTGATGGCGATGAAATTGAAAAATATTACACTAACCCTCTAGTAGCAGATGCGGATTTTGATATGGATGGGGATGGTTTAACTAACGTTGAAGAAGTAGATATTTATGGTACCAATCCTGCAGATTCTGACAGTGATGCTGATGGTTATACAGATAAAGAAGAGGTTGATAGAAAATCTGATCCTCTTGATCCTCTTAGTGTTCCTAAAGATAGAAACTTTAAATGGACATATAGTTTCATTGTTATTGTTCCTGTAGTTGCTCTTTCCCCAATACTTATCTCTCGCAGAAGATCTAGAAGAAGGCTCTTGAAATGAAATGTCCCTACTGTGGCTACACTGAGACTGTAAATAAAGAAGGAACTATGCGTGTTTTTACATGCCCACGTTGTGATTATCTATTTGAAGAATCGCTTAGTAAAGTTATCTTAGAAAAAATGCTATCGGTTCCATTATGCAGTTTACTCTATACACCGATACTACTCGTAGTCAATTACTATTTTGCCAAGTTAATATATCAAGAAAGTAGTCCTCTTTCTTTTGGAGCACTATTAATGTTCCTAGTTCTTTTAACTGCTTTTGTATTACTTTTTATTTTTTATATAACCTCTGGTAGAACCTCCAGAATTTTTATTGTCAAACCTACAAAAGATAGAAGTTTCCTCAGAATATTGATGAAGAGTAATTCTTTACTTAAAATTTCAGTGTTTCTAATTGTTTCCTCAGTGTTTGCAGCAATTTACTTTTAGAAGATTATATGTATCTAGCTTCTCAAAATACAGTTACTAACAAGAGACTAATTACTTTCTTGCTACTTATATATTAGTATACGTGTACTAATAGATTATTTACTAATATTTGATTTTTAGAAAATTAAAAAGAAAAAAAGAAAAAAGGGAATTATATTTTATTTCCTTTTGCGGTAGTAAGCAAGAAATGCGGCTGCACCAATAGCGGCGAATATAGCAAATACTGGGAACGGAGTTCTCTCAGGTATATCGTATCCTGCAGCTTCTAACCATTCAAATGATGCATCAGGATCATAATTGTACTTGATGATATCATTGTAATAGTAGAATGCTTGTGAAGGATAAATAACACTGTGTGCTACCCATGATTCACCATCGTGAATTACTGTATTCATTTCATCTCTGTCGACAGCATAATTAATTGCTTTTCTGACAGCTGCACCGACTGTATATTCTTCTTTACCTGCTTCGTCTAGGAATATGTTGTTGTCTACTCCACCAATGAATGGTCGTCGAAGGTTGAAGAACATAAATCTCATTGAGGATGCAATGAATGAATTTACGATATATTGTGGATCTGCTTGCATAATCTTTCTTTCTGAAGCGAATGAGGTTACACCAGCAATGTCTAATTTACCAGCTTTGAATTCTGCTAATTCTGCGGAAATATCAGGAATAACACGAATGTTAATTGAATCAACGAAAGGAGTTAAACCGGTTTCACCAGTTATTGCACCTTTACCGTGCCATCCATCCCATCTTCTTAATACTGAAACTGAGTTTTTGATTGAGTAATCTAAACTGTATGGTCCACAACCAAATGCGGAAGTTGAGAAAGCAACCCATTGTGGTGTGTTGATCATATCAGCGTATAGTCCAGTACATTCAACTCCACCTTCTGTGTAAGTAACAGTTGGATCAGTTGAGTTTAAGAAGAACTCTGGTAAGACTTCCCAAGGCAGATTTGCCCACATGTCTGCGTATGATTCGATTTCAGGAGTATCTGGATCACCATCAATGTGTATGTGGAATGATAATTCATCTACTGGATCGACATAACAGTCTGAAATCCATTCTTGATAGCTTGTACTTTCGCTTATCTCGGCATTAGACCATGTTAGATATGTGAATACAGCATCTTTTGCAGTTACTTGGTGACTGGTACCAGTACTTGGTAAACCATCTCTTAGACCAACCATGTATTCTCCAACAGGAATATCTCCTAGTGGTACAGAGTTAGCATCTCTATCTGTAGAGTTGTAAGATGGATTCCAATAGACATCGTCCATCATCCAGAATTGGAAGTGAGTTTCATCAATTTGTTCCCAATCATAGACAAGACCTGTCTTTAATGGAGCAAAATCTGGGTTCAATTGCAGAATTGATTCTAATAGATAACCTGCAAGTGTTGAACTGGATGAATCATCTGAGAACAATGGGTTCAGATCTTTCCAATTTGCGTCTGCAAAACTGAATTCAGTTAAATCTTCTTGACCGCTGTGATAGCCATCATAGCTCATGTATGGTAGAGAATCTCTTAATCCCCAACGTTCATCATAACCAAGTGTATTGGCCCAAAGAACATTGTATACTCTGGCTGAGTACAATGGGAGAATTGGGATAATCTTGTCCATTACTAGCTGTTGCCATTCGTAAAGATATGCTTGTCTTTCATCAGGATCAACCATTGTGACCTGTGTATCTTGCATTTCTTCAGATTCGTTTTGATATGGTATGTCTGGCCCTAGTCCGAAAACGTTTAATGACCCGTCTGTCATCCAAACATCTCTTCCACCGGGGTACGCACCACCACCTGTTAGACCCACAATTCCTATGTCGTAGTTGTGTGTCAGAAACAGTGTTCCAAGGAATACAACCCATTCCTCTACTTTAACTTCTACTTCTATACCTATGTCTCGTAAGTATTGTGCAATGTATAACGCCATATCAGGTCGAACACCACCGCCGTTTGTCTTTAAGACAATATTTGCGATAGGTCCTTGTGCCTGAAGAGTATTTGCGTTGTATGCACTCATTACAACAAGGCTAGAGAGAATAAAAATTGCGAAAATCGCTGATTTCTTCTTCATTTTAAGCTCACCTTATTTTTATTTTCTACGGCGCACAAAATATAGTGCGGCTGCTAGCCCGAGTATTGAGACACTTATAAGTATACCGAAGTTAAAACCTGTTTCTTCAGGAGGTTCTCCAACCCATAAATTGAACACAGCTATATCTACTGTTATTCTTGGTACAGGATGTCCATAGTATACACCAATGTCATCTACAGCTCCACCAAATACGTATAAGTAAACGTAGTTCTGTCCAATGTTTAATCCAGGTAATAAACTGTCTTCAGAAACAAGTCCACCATTGTTTTCATAGACACCACTGCCTAAGTATGTTGTGCCATCTATTTTGATATAGTCTGTTCCATTCCAAACTACTGGATCAATGTTGTTAACTCTCCATACAGTTGTATGTGGTCCCATTTCGTAAACATTGTCATAAACAACACCATATGGGGCACCTGTTAGTACAAGGTCTGCATCTGTAGAGTTGTAATATGCAACTATATCTGTTGTTACAGGAACTGCTTCAGTACCTACTACTTCTTCAACTTGGTATTGTAAAGTCAAGTTTGCTTCTGCAACTGGTCTTGGATTGTCTAACCATCCAGTGATAGAGTAATATCCAGTTTCTAAATCTTCAGAATCAACTGCAACGTCATCTACATCTACAAAGTTAAAGTATGCGTTAGTTACTGATGGTGGTATAACATCTTTGTTTTCACCAACATAGAACCTTTTTGCGTCGCTAGCATATTCCCAGTGCCATTCGGTATGATTACCGTTTGATACTAGTTCTGCTGCTGTTATAGTAAGATAATGCCATCCGATATCTAATTGTACTACTATATCTTGATATGTATCGCCACTTCCGCTAATATCAAAATTACTTTGTCCCAAATCATAACCATCGAGGGTTACATCAAACCATCCGGAGAATCGAGTAACATTGTATAAGTCACTACCTGTATATCCTTCAGTTGCGTTGTTTAGATCAGCATAGAACCATTCATCTGGTTGCATTCCGCCTCCAGGTCCAACGGCTCCAAACCAAGCTCCAACGGGAACGTCGTAATAGAATCCGAAATAGATATCATCATTCTGTCCAAAAACAGAATTATCGTCTATAAATCGCTCGTCAAATTCAACCCAACAATACCCCATGTCAACATAACCTGATGGTACGTAGTGAATTGTGACGTCTACTGCTGTGTCAGTTGCTGCATTTGAAATTGCAACAAAACCGACAGTAGATACGACAAAAAGGAAAATTAAAATTAGTCCTTTCTTATTCATTTTTTATTTCACCTTTGCCTACAATCAGTAAGCTAGTTGAATCATTTTAAACGTAATATAAAAGTATTATGTATTATAGTTCTATATTAGTATACTAAGTGTGAAAATTTGTCGTTTAAAACGTGTATGTAATTAACCTAGACAGAACATGGTAAGAAGACATTTGCAATAATGTAGAACTCTTTTTTATTCCTTCTTGGTTAGGTCGTCAATTGTTTTCTTTACTTCGTTTAAATCATTCTGAAGAGTGGTAAATTTATTTTCAAGTTCTTCAAGCAATTGAACAACTTTTCCAACTGCTTCATTTGTACTAGTTGTTTCAGTCAGAGATTTTTGCTTTAGCTCTGAAGTTTTTTCAACAGTATGGAGTTCGAGCTGCTCTTCTTTTTTGTCATCGCCAATAATCAACCTTCTACTCATAGTCTCAAAAAGCTCAATAATATTCTCTCCCGTAAGAGCTGATGTTTCATATAATTCTACTGGGAAACTCAAAGATTCTCTAAAATGTTGAGCAACATTTTCAATATTTTCAGGGTTTACTAATCTATCTTCTTCAAGATCAATCTTATTTCCAATGAGATATATATACTTCAGAGAATTTTTTGCATAGTTAGTTGCTTCTTGAGCCCACTTAAGGCAATTTTCAAGAGATTTAGGGTTAGTTACATCAAAAACTACAAGTGCACATTTACACCCGTGGTAAAAAGATGATCTCATTCCATGAAATATTGATTGTCCAGCTAAATCCCATATAGTTAAGAGCACCGATTCTCCTTCTACATTCACCTTTTGAGCTGCGAAATCTGCACCAAGAGTCTTGAGATAATCAGCTCTGAAGGATTTTCCCATGTATTTTCTTCGAATCGAAGTTTTACCTACTTCTGGATCGCCAATTAAAACAATTTTGTATGCTCTTTTTGGTTCAAGTGACATACCTATCCCTACCTTATTTTTTTTTACAAGATTTTAATTCTTTTGTAGCATGTAATCTTCAGATATATAAACTGACTGAAAGGATTCATTCAAATTTATTCGGATTCTAGCAAACGGGTAACAAGTTGAAGATAAAAATCTCTTACAACATCCAAGCTTGATAGTTCAACATATTCATTCGAACCATGAACATTTCCTCCAAGAGGACCAAATTCAATTGAAGGAATTTCTTTAGCACTGAACCATCTTGAATCAGTTGCTCCTCCCATTTCGATAGGATAAGAAGAAATATCCATTTCTTTAGCAACTTCTAAGCTAGTTTTCACCAATTTCGAATCTTTATCTGTATGAACAGGTCCAATGCTTCCCTTTGTTTCAATTTCTGCTTCTATCTCAGAATCAACAATGAAATCTTCAAAATACTTCCTAACATCATCTATTGATCGGCTCATAATTCTCAAATCCATTTGACATAGATGATAATCTGCTTCATCTAAATAATAGTTAAATGTAAGATTTATTCCGTAATCGCTTGGTCCTGAGGGGATATCTATGTCCTTGAACTTAAAAGCTGAGTAAAGGAATTTTGTCAGATTCTCATCATACTCATATTCTTGCTTGCTCTCGATATCTGGGATTATAAATTCTATTCTAATTTCTGATGGAAGAACATTATTCTTTACAAAGGTTCCTTCTAAAGAATGCACCAAAAATTCGTTTTTTCTCAAAAAATCTGAAGCCTTATCTACACAGTGGGTATCAATATCTTTCATGAAATAAGCTGCATGCATTGTTCGATTACCAGCAATTTCTGTTGAAAATGTCTTAGTTTCCTTTCTTCCACGAATCTTGTGCATGGCCTTTTTTAATTTGATATTAGCCACATAGGAATTTCTTCTTTTATTAACTACTTGAAGACCATTTGCATCCCCATTAATAACAAAATCAGGAGTAAGATCATTTTTCTCAAGGTATTCAATTGCCTTTCCTGCACCATATTTTCCACCCGATTCTTCGTCAAGATTGATAAGATAGATTATGGTTCCTACTTCTAGTTTAGCAAAATCTTCTGCTAAACTCAGCATTGTAGAAACTGCCCCCTTCATATCAGCAGTTCCTCTTCCAAAGGCTTTTTCACCTTTTATTGTCATTTCAAAAGGATTTGTTTTCCAATCAGGACCTTCAGGAACTACGTCACAATGACCCAAAAATAAGATTTTTGGAAAACCTCTTTTCATATACGATATTAAAGATGAATAACCACTTGCTTCATAGTAAATATTCTGATATCCCAAAGATCCTAAAAGCTCTTCTCCAATGAAAGTTAGAATTTCATTTGAAGGGAAGTTGTTTTCTATTGGATTATTAACTGTGGGAAATGAAACTAATTTTTTCAAAATATCAATATGTGTTAACAAAGAATTCTCCTCATTTTGTTTTGTTTCAATTAAACCATGAATATAAGAAATTTCTCTATCAAAAAATGTGCTTTTTACTTCAAGAAGAAATTAAGAAAAAACTAAAAGTGAACTTTGATAGAAGTCTGATATTTTTCTTAGTTTTCCTCCTAATTCTGACAGATAGGAGTAATCAATGACTATATAGAAACTAGCTCCACTATCAATTTCTCCTTCATTCAAACTTAAATTATCTACTTGAATTGTAAAAGAAGCATTGATGTAACCATATTGCAGAGTAAATCCAGAGAACTCTTCATTCCATAGTTGTGATGTGACATCTATCAACCACGGATTCGAATCATCTAATAACAATCCTGTAGGTAGAAGTATATCAAAATCCTGAATGTATATTGTGGGAGATTCTGCGTCTAGTGACAAAAAGAAAATTATAGTATCAGCAGAACCGTCTAGATCTGTATCATTAATTGTAAGTATATCTACAGTAATCACAACCTCTTTCTCTTGAGGAATATCAAGATAACCGAACAAATCCACTTCTTCAACATTCAACAATACACCAGCTGCAATTCCAGCTGCTGCAACAACGAGAGAGATAATCATAACTGTGGCAATAACCTCAGAAACACCTCTAGTAGACTTACGCAATTTATGAAACATCAGACGCACTCGATTTTTGCTATGACTAATATATAGAGGACGTGGTTTATAACTTTTGAGGATTCGGGCAAGTAGTTTAAATCCGAAAATTGGAAATTATATCAGTTTTCATTTCTGATTATTATTGTGAGATATCTTCGTAATTCCTTGTTTTAATTTATTATAACCTAATGCTATAGTGCTAGTAACTATCCAATAGGATCTCTTAATACCAATTATTGTTTGCTTAAAGATGTAAATTATGTCCGTCTTAATCATCTTGTAATTTCTTGAATCGAACAGACTGTAATAGATTGACGGTGAGATTAGTAGACTGATAACTACAAACAAAATCAATAGCAGTAGTGGGTGTAAATATCTTGTTTTTATTATAAGGACTAAACTGAAATAAGTGAAGAGAGCACTTGATAAGATAAAAAGAAAACTTATGATTACAAAAGATATACTTTCAGTATCCCTTAACGAATAATTTTCTTTGCTTGTGGAAGGTCCAACTTGTATATCAGATAAAGGTTTAAATTTTCTTGGTTTGATTCTTTTCATTAAAATTGTACTTTTATCTTCTATGAATGTTAGCAAGCTGAGAATTACAAATGGAGTTAGGAATGCATTATAATATTTGTAAACTCCTCTTGAAATGAATAGATGAGTATTGATGATTATCCAAGTAGTGAATATTACCTGGTAACTTTCATTATTACCTATCTTTTTTCCATTAAAATAAGCAAAAACAGCTGCTAATGCATAAAACAGTAAGAAAGGCACCATATACAAATTGATTTTATGATAGAAACTAGCCAAATTTGGCTTTCCAAGAAATAGAAAACTATGAGCTAGTGAAACAGTATGTGAAGTATGTTCTAAATCTAGTACTGTCAATGGTGCCCCCGGTCCAAAAACTCTCCAAGCATACTCAATAGGTGTCATGAAAATCCATGGCAAAGAAATAAGAAAAGTAGTTATTAAAAATGGAAATAAAAAATTTTTGAAGGAAGTTCTTAAGTCAACTTTCTTCCAAATTATCAAAAACCAGGGTATCAATAGAAACAAAGGCATTTGTTTGGATAACCATGCAAGTGAAAGGAAGAAACCAGTTAATTTGTATTTTTCCTTCATGAAAAATAATAAGCATAACAGCGTAAAGAAAGTCATTTGAGGGGTATTTAAGTAAGCGGAATCTACATAAAGAAGATTAAATGGCATCATTAGAAATATCGTTGCTGACAATACCCCTAAAGAATGTTTTGTTAATGTTTTCTCTTTAAACGATTTGTACATGATAACAATCAGATACACCATAACTACTGATAATGCATCAAAAACAAGATGTGTCCATTTAACTGATTCTGAAACAACTTCAGGTATTGTAAGTTGAGGATAGAATAGACTAACAAAAAGAGAAATAAAATATATACCATAAATAAACATTGGTCCATAAGCATACCCATTAAGAGCTTCAGGACCGCCTGCATAAGGATTCCAATTGTAATAGCGAAAAGATTCTAAGTATGGTTCGTAATAATATGAGGAATCAGAATATATCTCCAAGTACCATATTTTTGTTATATCTCCTCCATCAGTATGGTACCAATAAAAACTGGTTCCATTTTGTATATGATACCAATCTGAGATAAGATTCTTAGCATAGAGAGACATGGCAAAAATAAAAATTGAGATGGATGTTATAACTAGAATTCTGGTTAATTTTTTTCCATTCATCCTCTTCAAACTTATATTTTTGATTTTAAGGTCTCTTAAATTTACCATTCTATTCACTGGGAGATTTGATTTCAGCTTCTATGATTAATTGTAGATGATGGACATTTAATATTTTTCTGCAATTTCTCGTATTGTATCTATTATAGAATTAGATTATCATTCGAGTACTCTTCTTTAATTATCTGATACCATTGACGGGATATTTTTGCAAAATTCTGAAAAGTATTTTTAACGTTTGTACCTTCAGTTAAAGAAACAAATTCGCTTACTGCTATCGTACCGTATTCTGACTCTAACTGTTCTCTGAAGAGTTCTGCGACAATTTTGAATTCATCAAGTTCATTTTTCTCAATTAGATCAATCTTAGTGCCTAAGAGCAAAATAGGAGGACAAAGATCATATGAATATGTTTCAAGAAATGTATCCAACCAGTACTTCAATTTTCCATATGTTTCTGAATTTGTTATATCATATGCAAGAACAACTCCAAAACTTGCCTTTGCATAAATCCAGTGAGGGGAATCAGGAGGAATATCTAGAATTATGAACTCAAAGTCAATATTGAAATCCTCAATAGAACTATTGAGTTTACCAAAAAATACACCTGGAGCTGGTCGATTGAGCGATTCACCAGATAAAGCATAAATGAAAGATTGTTTACCAGTTTTTTCTTCTCCCAAAATAACTATTCGTGCAGAAAACGTTTTTACTAAACTACCTTCTATTATTTTTGGTTGTTTGATAACCTTTATTCTTGATGTATCCGCTACAGCTGAACCTTCTTCCCATGCAAGATCACTATAACTTGGAACATTCTTTAGATACCAATTCCAGAATGAATCATGTAAATCATTGAGTACACTTCTGATCATCTCATGAGCAAAAAACAAAGAACTTCCATCTTTTATAAAACCCCATTCAGCTGGTCTGGAAAAGAAATATTCTTTGATTTCTTTAACAGTCACCTGAATTCTTTTACTGAGTTTTTCTGCATCTAAATATGAGTTACTGAAAAGATAATCATCCAATATCTCACTAAGTTCTTCTTTTTGCATTCAATTACCCCACAATGTTCTGAACATCAAGCAATAGCTAGAATATACAAACCATAATGAACTCTGAAATAAAGTATTAAAACTTGCTTGTACTCCTCATTAAGAAGGCTGTTGAGGACAAGGAATGGATTTCATCATTGAATAAGATTTTTCTGCTGTTTTTAATGACATTCTCAGAAGATTTATCTCTTCGTTATTCAGACCTGCATCTATTAATTCAGAAGTAAGTGTTTTTGGAGATATCAAGAATCTCTTCCAATTGTTATTTACTTTCAAAAGTTTCTCCATTTTCTTCCTAGTATTATAGAGATATGGACGATTCTTGAAGTGAATTAGTGCTTTCCTAATTTCACCTCGTACAATCTCAGCATCTTCTGGCTCAATCCTATTTTCATTTTCTTCCAGAAAATGAGTTATTTCTTTGAGAATTGAGGGATCAATTTCTTCAGTAGACGGAAAGATACAATTTAAAGCTATATCAATAAATTCCTCAGTATTGTCAACTTCAAATGTCATTGTTGAAAATAAATGGTTTAAATATAACATAAAAGAACATGAGACAGAGATATGATTGTAAACATATCCCCAGTATTACAGCGTCACCAGAAGATACCTATTTTCTAAGCTAAAAACTAGCTAAACATATGCTTCGTACTCAGCATAATTGTCTACTATTTGTAGATCTGATTCGCTTAAAAGCTTAATTGATTCTATAGCTCCTATCTTGTTCAATGGTTGATTATTGTTTCCACATTGGTATGAATATGTACATCTTGGACATCCATCTGAAGATTTGCATGGACAGTTCTCAAGAATTTTCAAGGAACGATTTATTCCCTCTTCTAGCTTATCATACAAGAGTTTTGATAAACCACTTCCTCCTTTAGCACCATCATAAACAAAAATTGCCCCAGATTTACCCATGGATATACCTCCAATCTCTGAACTCCCTCCTCCAGTCAACATTGAACTAGATTCAATAACCACATGCTCTACTGCATGGAAAGTTCCATTAAGTAGTATTTCTTCAGGTAAGTTAGCAAAAGTACTTAGAAGTTCTATAGGTCTTGGCATAGTAAACATAAAACCTTTTGTTTGGAAAGAGTATACTATCGGTTCATCAAATATCTTAGTTTCAAGAAGTTTATTTGTAAAAATATCATTTACATTATATCCGGTAACATATTCAGTTATTAGTAAATCACAGTAGATTACTTCAGTTCCAAGAACTTTCTTTCTTTCAATCACATCCAGTATTGAAGGAATCGCATATCGATTTGCGGTAGTTTTTTGATTTATTGGTTGTATTGGTTCTAAAACTATTTCTCCTCCTCCATACCGATCACTATATTTGAATGCCATAGATCTGAAGTGTTTCCCTCCATGCAGATATATTGCTCCAGGATGCAACTCCCTTGCAGCCATTGGCATAGATCTTTCTCCCAATCTTTTTCCTAGCTTATCCTTTAGTATTAATGTATCTCCAATTCCTCGTATTGAATATGCTCGTATTAACTTTATAATTTCTGTTCTAGATTTAACCCTATACTCTCCAGATGTTGTTTTGCGAATCTTTTCTTCATCTATCAGTTGTTGTAATATCTTGTGATGTTCAGTAAACTCTTCCTGTTCTATGGGTTTCTCAACAATAGCTGATAAAAGCTGATAATAAGACACTATTTCATTTTTTGGTTCGACATAACCTTGTCTAATATCTGAAAAATAGGTATCAGGATAAACAGAATAGAAGGTACTTATAGGATCATCATTTCTCAGTATAAGAGAACCTATTGATTCTTGTCCTTTTCTACCTGCTCTTCCTAATCTCTGTATGAAGCTAGTAACATTAACTATAGAAGAAACAACCCCATCAACATCACCAATATCTATTCCTAATTCTAAAGTTGGAGTAGATACTAAAGAATCTAATTCCCCGTTTCTAAATTGTTGCTCGACTCTATTTCTATATTGTCTGGTTAATCCAGCCCGGTGCACAGAAGATCGAATCTTGGCCGATTTCAGAAGCAGATTAACAATTTCGGCGTTTTTATGACTATTTTGAAAACATAGAGTCTTATGGCCAGAGTTTACTAATTGTCTTGTTATCTCTGACGTAATAGTATACTGACTAACATTCCAAGGAATGGTTATCATTAAATGAGTAGGTGCTTTTCTTGCTTCTTTAACTACTACTGCTTTCACTTTCCTATCAAATAGTTGCGAAGAAAAGTCAACAGCATTCCCGATTGTTGCAGAAGACCCTATAAACTGAATTTTATTTTTTACTAACCTTTGTAATCGTTTTAAGATAAAATAGAGATTTGAACCAAAAGCTCCTGTAGCGACATGAATTTCATCTATGATGATGAATTTAAGACTATGTAAAATAGAAACAAAAGTTAGATTCCTCAAGTGAAAATGCAACATATCGGGATTAGTAATTAGAATGTCAGGAGGAGAATCTAGAATTTTATCTCTCTTAGTTTTTGGAGTATCCCCATCATAAACCTCACAGGTTATTCCAAGAGGGTTACCATATTTCTTAATTTTTTTCTCTTGATCCTTAGCAAGAGCTTTTGTTGGATAAATTATAATCGCTGATAATCCTCTTCTTTGAAGAGGATGAGGAGCCTCTTTCCATATTTGAGTTAAAACAGGTAGAATGAATGCTTCTGTTTTCCCTGTTCCTGTTGGAGCAACTATGACAATATCCCTTCCTTCATCAATTAATTCAAAGGATTTCTGTTGAAATTCATATAAAGAAGACATGTTGTTTTTATCCAAAAATGCACTCAATTTTTCTGGAAATTCAGTCTTTTTTGAGCTTTGATTTGGAAATTTCTGCTCTAAGTAATTATAATAGATGAGTTCTATATCAGGATTGTTAATTATGTTCTTAATTGCAGAAGGAATGGTTTCACTACTGTATCCACCTTTTTCAATTAACTTTTTCTTCTCCTCTATACTTTTTCGAGGTACGGGAAAAGGAGTTTCTTCTTTCTTCGTTTTTAGTTGCTTTGCCAGATCACGTCGAGATTGTTTAGAAACGACCAATTGATCGTAAGCCTCAGTTTTATCTGCAGTAAACATTGTCTCTTTTAGACCACAAAAATTACATTGAAACAGAAATGAACTTGATTTTTTTATCACATTCAAATCCTTTTTGCAGTCAGGACACTTCATTGATTTACCTCTTGTAGATGTTATCATGTTTATGATTAATAAAGTTGCATAGTAAATTTCGTTTTAATATTCTTTAAGATATTAATGGATAGATTTAAAATAAGTTATTTTTTTATCGGCTCAAGGTAAGAAATATGGCTTCTCAGAGAACATGTAAATGGAAGCAAGGGATTAGTGGAAGAAATCCTGAAGGACAGGTACAACCAGTGAATTTTCCATGTAGATATCCTGCAGAAGAGCTTACAACAGACTTGTGTACTTTGTGCTTATTGGGTGATCTGTTCGCAATGTTTTACGCTCAAACAATGAGTTTCAAGAAAAGCTCAGATATGCAAGAAGAAATAATGGCTTTTCTAAAAAGCTTCACCACAGAAGATTTCGATATGAGATAATTTCCTATCATTTTTGTACAATCTAACTAAATAATGATTATTTTCTCAAACGTGAGACAATGATAACTATAACAATAACTCCTGATAATATTCCAGTACTTATAATGGTATAAGTCCATGGAAGTGATGAGAATAGAACTCTATCAAATTTTTCTGAAATTGGTAAGTTAATCTTAATGACTGAAGAGAATGAAAACCATAGAAAATCAGTTTGTTCACTTTCGCTTACATTGGAAGGAGAATTCCTTACTGAAAAACTTGTTAAATTTATTGTCTCAATTCCGTACACATCTTCTGAAGATTGAAAATCAGTCGCATGAATCTCATAAATAGAGTTGTAATTTATTAGTATTGGTGGAATGATAAAATCTTCAGCAAGATCTGAAAACCTAATTTCAATAACTATCTTATCTCCAGGCTGGAGAGTCGTACTGGCATAGTCTATCAGATAAAAATCTTCTTTAGATGTAATTATGGGTGCAAGAACTTGCTCATCTCCAGTTTCTGGAACTAGGGAACAGTTTATTTCATATATTGTTGCAGATCCCATATCAATAACTTGCATAATTTCTACATCTGTAGCTGAAAGACCTTCATTTTCAATTTCATATCTAACATACATAGATCTAGTACTTTCATCTACTGAGTAATCTGAAGAAGCTTCAATCTCTGGAACAGGAAAACTGGGTCTGAAAACATTTTCCAATGAAATCGGTGGAAAAAGAATACCAAAGGTTAAAGTTGAAGTAATTATGTTTGTGGTTTCACCACTATATATCCAGGGAACAGCTGTGTCAATCCAAGGGATATAAATTTCCTCAGCAGGTTGATTGAAATCAGATACAAAACTGATTATAGCTACGTAAGTGTTTAATCCGATATAGCTGTTTGCTTCTATTGAAAATTCTTGATTAATGGATTCACCAGCGGAAATTGTATCAATGTCGAATGACTTCACTACAAGAACATTAGTAGGTAACCATAAATAATTCAATTTCAGGTTAACAATATCTATATGAATTTCATATGCACCTATTGTTCCTAGATTATTAATATCAAGCGTAAATTGTATGTTCTCCCCTACCCTATATGTAGTTCTGTTGGTATTCAGAATACTTTCAAGAACTGCTTCATCATCCCCAAATTGCAGATTCAGACCATTGGTTAAACCATAATAGTCCCTGCCATGTGAATCAAAATACTGATATCGACTTCCAATCGAAATAAAGGAATCTGTTATTGTCTCATATATACTCAGGAATCTTCCTGCACTATTTAATCCAATAAAAATTGAAAGTAGTAGAGTCTTATAATCACTTTCAACTGTTCTGAAACTAGCATAATCCTGAACGCCATTTGGAAGTAAGATTGAAAAGACACCAAATCTATCAGCTGAGGTTGGTATATCAGTAATAGACCAATATACTTCTTGAGTCTCATTTACTTCAAGTTCAGGTATTAAGCATTCTATGTATCCTCTGAAGATATTTGTAGTATAGTGGAAATTAGGTGAACTGAACTGGAAGATTGTTTTATTTTCATAGAATTCATTGAACACAATATTGTAAGCATCTTGAATTGCATATTGTAGTTGTTCAGTTATAATTGGTTCATAGTAAAGGAAATTCATTGCTATCTCTTGGATGTCATATATATCTAATAGAGGTATGATTCTTCCTATGATGGCATTGTACAAATCCTCAGAAATTCCGTTTGTAGTTTCAATACTAACATATTCATCAAGTTCTATCGTTGCATTATCTAACCATCTTTCAAGAGATAATGTAGTGGTATTCTCATACCATCCTTGAATATCAAGAATCAACATCTCAATACTATAACTAAAGAAGTGGATATTGAGAGTTATTTCAGAATTCAATACCTCATCAATTATTAAATCATCTTTTAAAACTGGAATTTCTAATCCTTCGCTGATAATTAGTTCTACTTCCTCTGGAATTGGAAAAATTATTGAAGTATTGTAAGCTTTATCAGTTCCAGTATTCGTTACATTATAAGTCATGTTCAAAATTCCATTATTTTCAAGTAAGAAGTCGGAATATGATGCAGCTACCGATACTCTTGGAAAGACAAATTCATCAAAAGTGAAAGGGCGATATATTATTTCTGTATCAAAAGAATCATAAATTGTTGTAGTGAGGTGTTTTAAGACCCATTCAAAGGATCCTGTAAAAGAACTTCCTATATTATCTGGTTGAGGAGACACACTTGTTATATTGGCCATAAATGGTAAGGAGAAGGAAAATTTGGATATTATTGCGTTTGCCTTAGGTTTTAAGGGAGAATTTAATATGAAACTTAAGTTGAATAATCTCTGATTTCCTACAACTTGGATTTTGTTTTCTTGAGCAACAACTACACTTCTTGTTATTTTAGTAATTACTCCAAGTCTTTTAACCATTGAAAAACCAAATGCATAAACTGCAGGAGAATCTTTAAGCATACTTTCTATTAAACCTACAGAATTGCCATTTTCTTCATCATAATCTACTTTGAATACGTCATCAAATATAATGAGAGCTTGGGAGTAAGTAATTGGCGAAACCATATACAAAACAGTTTCAATAAGATTTGGATGATTGATATTGAATATACCCAAACTTACGTTATAAAACTGTAAAACTACGTTATTAAGAAATTGATAAATCTGTCTAACTCTCTCATAATCTTGTGTTCTCAAAGTGATTTTTAATACTAGACCATCAGGATATTTCCATAGAGGATTAGTCCAAACTGTAGAAAATGCAGATTGATTTGCAATAACACATTCAATCTGACTAACATATGAAAGCTCAGATCTTGAAAGATCTATTGGAGTTCTAACCAGACCCCCATTCAGTTCCAAAGAAGTAATAATGGAATCATCTTTTCCTGCAAAAACATCCATTTTTTCTTGAAGCAGAATTAGAGTTCCATCTACCTTAGATGAAGCAGCGTTAACTGATGAAGTATTAGAGGAAAAACCACCAACAAGAATAGGTGTTGATACTATGGAAGAGAGGAAAAGAATGAGCACCACAAGAATTTTCTGAAATGGTGGGGCTATTCTATTCTTAAGATGTTGGAGGTTTTTGGCGCTCATAAGACATTCCCCTCATATAATTTTATGTACACATATCTTGATAAGCATTTATTTCTATAAAGTTTAAAGTCTTCAGTTCTAATTTTCTCGAACTTTGTCATATAGATACCTCCAGCAAGTTCATAATAATGAATGATAAGGCGTTAACAATGAAAACCACAAAGAGAGCAGTTACACCTGCTTTTTCAAATCTAATTTCTTTAATTACTACTATCGATTCTAAGAGCAAAGCAACAAAAATCAGCTGTACTATGAAGATAAGAATGATAAACCAAACATCCAACTCAAAGAGAGAGGTTGGAAATGTGATTTCAAAAACAAGAGATTGAATCACTGCAAGTAAAATCAAAGGAATTTGTATAATTATCACACCTTGAACCAATGCCAACTTATCTGTAGTTTTTCTAAACAAAATTGAAAGCAAAAACTCACAAATTAGGTAGGTTACTGCTGTAGAAATCATAAATACAAAAGGTGCAACAAAATTCGGTTCAATGAATGAAGGGAACAGAAATATTGGAACAGCTGATATGAAATAAGTTGTAACAAGCAAGCTTATGTATATAAGAAGAGTAAAACCTAGAGACCTAATTGAGTCACTCTTAATGAATCTAAATATAGGTCGTAGAAAAACAACATGTAAAAACGCAAACTTTCCATAAGCTATTTGACTAGGAGCTGAAACATCTAACTCGTCCTCAATCAATGCATAAGATCGTTTTCCTTTTTCTGTTAAAAAATAACGTTTAGTAGAATCTTGTGCGATCAAACTTCCCAATGTATCTAAATGATGATATAGTGTGCCCACTTTCATCTGAAAGCGATCTTGAATCTCTGTAAAAGTAACAATCTTCCTTTCTCCAATAAAGCACAACAAATCTCTTCTTATTTGATTGGAGAGAGCTTTCCAAATTTCTGGAGAAGATTGTTTCTTAGAATTCATGTATAACTATAAGTTAACTTGTCAATATATAATTTAAAACTTGGCTTATTCTTAATGACTCTTTATAATGTTATACAATGTATCTCGTTGAACAGGTTTTCTATTAGCATCCCTAATTAGTTCTATAAATTCTTCAATGCTTTTTTCTTCACCAAAAGTCCCACCAGCACTTTTTGTAATTTTCTCATTGAAAATTGTTCCACCTAAATCATTTACACCTGAACCAAGAATAACTTGAGAAAATTTTGGACCTAATTTCACCCATGAAACTTGAATATTGGGGATTGAATCACCCAAGAACAATCTAGCCGTACTGTATAAAGCTAAATCATGCATTCCTGTACTGCTTGGTCTAGCTCCTAGATATTTGTACAAGACGGTATTTGCGTGTATAAATGGGAGAGGAACAAACTCTGTAAATCCTCCAGAAATTGATTGTATATACTTCAAAATTGTCAGATGTTCTGCTTCATCTTCTATTGATTCTATGTGCCCATACATCATTGTAGAAGTTGATTTTAATCCTAATGAATGCCCTGTCAACACAACATTTACCCACTGTTCAGTAGAGATTTTATCTGGGCAAATTATTCTTCTTATATCATCAACAAGAATTTCAGCTGCAGTACCTGGAAAAGAGTCAAGTCCATGATCAATTAAATCTTTAAACACATCTTCAACAGTTTCTTCTGATATTTGAGATAAATATGCAATTTCAGATGGTGAAAAACCATGAATATGGATATTAGATGAAACTGATTTAATCGTATTAAGGAGATCAATATAATATTCATAATCTAATTCAGAATCTAATCCCCCTTGAATACATATCTCTGTACAGCCACGAGCAACAGCTGTTTCTGTTTCTATTTTGATATCCTCTAGAGACATTCTAGTAATACTATTATCTTCTACTTCCTCTCTCAAACTGTAAGAACAAAACCTACAGGACCCCAAACAATGTCTAGTAAAATTAATATTTTGATTGACAACAAAAGAAACATTGTCACCAACTTGCTGAAAACGCAATTCATCTGCAAGTGAAGTCTGAATCCAAAGTTCTTTACCTCTTTTCTTTAGTAATTGAGAAAGATCTGTAATTTCCTCTCGATGTGTTTCTCTGAAGGAAGATAAATCACATACATTATCAATCTTTGGAGGTACTAATTTTTTCATTGTCTTTGAATTCCTCTACTATTCCGCGCATTCTAATGTTTAAATACTTTTCATATTGAGGATAGACAGGAAGTCTTTCAATTAGAGAAAAACTTGATTGGTGAAGTTCTTTACTCAAGTCCAATTCTTCCTGCCAGATCAAATTAGGATTTATGAAGTCGATTGTAATAGGCGATATTCCCCCTAAATCATTCGCACCATGGTTGATTGCAGTTATAATTCTATCTTTATTTAGATTTGGAGGTATCTGAATACTCACTTCTTCTGGCAAAATAAGCCTAGCAAGCGCTATTGAAAATAATATATTTTCTTCTGTTGGGGGTGGATATTTGGACATCGGAGTTTTTTCTTGTGGATTAAAATTTTGAATAATTACTTCTTGAATGTGATTGTATTTTTTGCTTAATTCTGCAATAACTTGAAGAGATTCTATTCTTTCCATCCAAGTTTCACCAATTCCAATAAGAATTCCTGTTGTAAAAGGTATTTTCAACTTACCCGCATTTTCAATGGTTTCAATTCTTAAACATGGATCTTTTCCTGGAGAATAATAATGAGCTTCACCTTCATTCATCAGTCTAGTGCTATTAGTTTCCAGCATTAATCCTAAACTAGCATTTGTTTGTTTCAACATTTGTAACTCAGTGTGTGATACTACACCTAGATTAGAATGAGGTAAGAGATGATGACCTAAAGTTATTTCACATAAATAATTAATATATTCAACAGTTGTATTAAATCCTATTTTCCTAAGAATATCCTTAGCAGTTTGGTATTTTTCCTCTGGTTTTTCACCGAGTGTTAAAAGAACCTCCTTACAATTATTGTTTTTAGCTAAAAGCAAAAGGTCACCAAATTTATTCGGAAAAACCCAAGTATTGGGATCATCTGATACAAAACTACAGTACCCACAACGATTACGACATTGATGCGTTACAGGAACAAATATGTTTCTTGAAAAAGTAATTTGCTTTCCATGAATCCTTTTACGCTTAATTTTGGCTTTTCTAACTAGCTCTGAAGAATCATTATTGAGTAAATTTAGAAAATTTTCAGAGTTCATTTTATTCATCTTTTTTTAGTTTGAGAGTAACAAGATACCCTTCATGTAATTTTTCTACACCTCTGATCTCACAATTAATTGCATTTCCAATATTATGAATTACCTCTTTTTCAAATAGAAGTTTAGCATTCTTTACACCTACAAAAACAGGTGCATAAAAGATATGCATTATATCTACTAATTTATTATCTAAGAACTGAGTAATTATTGTAGAACCTCCTTCTACTAGCACTCTATTAATATTGAATTGGTTTTTTAACTCTCGAAGCACATCCTCCAAATCAAGAAATCGTTTATTTTTCTCCATTTTTACTGTAATTACCTTAGATCCACAGTTTCGTATTTCATCTTGAATGTCTTTTGGAGTCTCTTCTGAGGTTACAATGATTGAAGGAAATTTCTCTTGATCAAGAAGGACTTTGGAAGTCAAAGGAATTCTGCATTGAGTATCCAACACCACCCTAAAAGGTGCGTGTTCTTTAGGTTGAACGTATCTCACCGACAATAATGGATTATCCTTGATGATTGTGTTTACTCCTACTAATATTGCATCTACTGAATTTCTTAAATCATGAACTCTTACAAAATCCTCTGTTGTAGATAAAATTAATGCTCCTTCATCTGAAGCAATTGCTCCATCTAACGAACTCGCTACGTTGATAATTACTTCTGGTCTTTCCATTTAATCACCTTTCCTTTATACATCTGAAGACAAATATCTGATGGGTCAGCGCGTAGTGTAATGGCAGTATAAACGTCCCTAGAAAATTTCATATTAAAGCTTTCTAAATCTATTGCTAGAAGGTCTCCGCTAAAACCAATTTCTAGCTGACCAATTTTTCGCTTTAGTATAAATCCAGCATTTACTGTAATCGCTTTCAATATTTCCTTTGGAGAAATATCTTGGTCATTAGCTCTTGTGCTGTAAAGTGTAAAAGCCATGAGTCTGAATGGATCGGGGTTGCAAGATAACACATTATCAGTGCCAAGTCCAAACAAGATGTTATTTCTATAAATTAACTCTAGAGGAGGAAATTTCAGTCCAAAGTATAAGCTTGAAACTGGACAACAGACAATATTGATATTTTGCTGACTTAAGAGTTTAAGTTCCTTCTCTTCAGAGTAATTTGCGTGAACAACAAAATCAAATATGGTGTTCTCAGCAACAATAGCTATATCTCGTTTATCAAATTTTGAAACAGATTCGTTAATCACTTCTTCTGATTCAGAAACATGAATTCCCATTAAGATTGATGGATCATTTGTTTTCAATTTTGAGAGAGTAGTATAGTCTTCTTGGTTTAGAGCAAAAACATCTCGTATTCCTAGTCCATCACAGCTTTTAACTACTTCTTCAAACGTGTTTTCCTCTGTTTGACGTCCTAAAATTATTCCACAAATTGGATACTTTTTCAATTCATTTCTTAACAGATTTATTCCTTTAATTCCCTCTTCTCTGAAATCTACAAAAGAAGTATAGCCATTTTGTATTAGCAACTCTAATGAGTTCCTTATGCTTTCACTTTTTTCCTCAGGATTACTTGTTTTCATTTTGCTATGTTTAACACCATCTGGTCCCACCGCTTCCTCGAGAGATAAACCATATGTATGGTCTTTAAGAAAAGCATCTCCAAGATGCATATGAGCATTTATGAAACCTGGAATAATCACACATGAAGAAGATAAATAATAATCCGCTTCTTTCTTTCCTTTAGATATGTCTACAATTATTCCTTCATCATCAACCTCAATTGTAACATTCTCAGTAAATGTTAAATTTGAACCAAGCAGTGCATTACCACGTATTGAGACCATATTCAGAGGAGACAGAAAATTTTAAGCTAATAAAGCTTTGTAGAATTAAAGAAAAAATGAATAAACACTATATTTATAATTCAACCTTTTGAAAATAGCCTCAAAGCACAATTATGTGATAAAAATGGTTCGAGTTAAGAATCCAGATGAAATTAGAGATATGATTAAGAATCACCCAATGGAATTGAGAAGAGTATTCTCGATTGCAGCTCATATTGATCACGGAAAAACAACAACAAGTGACTATCTCCTACGTAAAGCAGGTCTGATGTCAGACGCAGATGCGGGTAAAAAGGTTATGATGGACTCTGATGAAGAAGAACAAGAAAGAGGTATTACCATCTTCACAAGTGTTGTTTTATTAAACTATGAATATGAAACCAAGGAAGGAGAAAAACAATCCTATCTTTTTGAAATTAACGACACACCTGGACACATTAGTTTTACTGGTGAAGTAAGTAGAGCTCTTCGTGGTTCTGATGGTGTTATTTTATTAGTAGACGCCCTTGAAGGCGTAATGACACAAACTGAAACAAATATCAGATTAAGTTTAAATGAAAAATGTAAGCCTGTTCTTTTCATAAACAAAGTTGACAGGTTAATATCTGAATTAAGATTAGCACCAGGAGATGTTTTTCAAAAAATTGATAATATTATTAATGGTGTTAATAAACTAATCAGAGATAATGCTCCTAAAGGATTTGGAAAGGATTGGCAAGTATCGTTCAAAGATGGTTCAGTAGCTGTAGGCAGTGCAAAAGACGGTTGGGCTTTTAACATGACAACTTTGATGCGTTTACAGATTACACCTCAAGATGTTTTTGCCAAATATGATGAAGACGATAAGGATTGGTTAAGACAAAACCTTCCATTAGAAGAACCTTTACTAGAAATGGTTATTGTACATCTACCTAATCCTATTGAAGGACAAAAAGTAAAAATTCCCGCAATCTGGGGAGGAGATATAAAATCTCCTGAAGGACAAGCATTACTCAATTGTGATCGCAATGGTCCATTAATGGGGATGATCACCAAAATTTTCATTGAACCAAAATCCAAACGACCAACACTAATTGGAAGAGTATTTTCAGGAACTCTTCGAAGTTCTGATACGCTATATCTAGTTGGAAAAAAGACATCAGCTAGAATCAAACGCCTTGGTGTCATGGAAATCACTGATATTCTTGATGTTGATGAGGTTCCCGCAGGGAACTTATTTGCTATTTATGGTTTCATAACTCCAGCTGGTGAAACTTTTATCAAAGAGGAAGATAAAGGAACTCTTACTCCTTTTGAAGAAATATCCTATGTAGCAGAACCAGTTGTAAGTAGAACTATTAAACCAAAAGATCCACAAGATATTGCAAAGCTTGGTGAAGTAGTCTCAAAATGGATTATGGCTGATCCAACCGCAGCATTCAGGCATGACCAAGAATCAAAAACATATGTTTTATCTGGTATTGATCCACTTCAAATTGAAATCCTTGTAACAAGAATTCAGGAACAAGTACAAATTGATGTAAGTGATCCAATCATTGTTTACAGAGAAGTACCAACTAAAGCTGGAATCAGCGTTCATGCCAAATCTCCAAATGGTCATAACAGACTAATGATACATGTTCAACCTCTTAACAAAGCTACAATTGATTTGATTAGTTCTGGTAAGGTTAATAATGATCAAGAAAGAAGAGATAGAGCAAGAATTCTTCAAGAGGAAGGTGGTTGGGAAGCCAAAAGAGCAAGAAGAATCTGGCACATTCAAGATACAAACATGATTATCGATGCAACAACTGGTGTCCAAAGATTGGATAATATTAAGCAATATATCATTCAGGTTTTCATTGATTTTTGCAATGGTGCTACCTTAGCAAAAGAACCTCTTATGGGTTCATTATTTACAATAACTGATGCAACTGTTCACGTTGATCCTGCACATACAGGTTTTACTGAAATCTTTCAAATGTGTTTAGCAGCATATCATACAACATTTCTAACCAGTGACCCACAATTGCTAGAACCAATGCAAATAATTGACATTAAAGTACCCTCAGATTACGTTGGAAATATGTCCAAAGTAATAACCCAACATAGAGGGATTATTATGGATATGATACAAGAAGGTGAAAACACTAGAATACGTGGAAAACTACCTACAGCTGAAACAATTGATCTTGCAGATGAAATTCGTGGAAGCAGTTCTGGTAGAGCTTTCTTTGGTTATGAATTTACAGGTTTCGAACGTGTTCCTACAAATCTAGAGGAAGAAACTATTGAAGCTATACGTGTTCGCAAAGAACTAGCTCCACAAGTTCCAGATGTATCAAATTGGGAACGTTTCATGTATAAACGAACCTAATCCTCCTTTTCTTTATTTTTCATTTAATTCATTTCATTCATTTTGAAAATCAATTGAGACATTAATAAAATAGAAAAAGTAAAAAGGAAAAGATGAGTGCTTTTATTCTTCATCTACACCTTCGCCAAATTCATCAGTTAATTGTTCGTAGAATAGATCTTCTTCAGAAATTGGCTCAAGTTCACCTTCTGTAATAATACCTGGTAGTTCTTCTTCCATAAATTCTTGATCATCTAAAATTGGATCAAGAGCATCCTCAAATCGTTTTGAGAATCTTTCTTGGATATAACCAATTAATGATGTCAGAAGTAATATGAAAACAACAATTGGTATTAGCAATAGAACTACACCTTCTGGTTGTAACATCTCCAGAGAATTGTATACTGAAGGAGGATATCTTAGAATAAATAATAACACATCTGGGTTTAGGATGACATATAATCCAGCTAGCATAATTAATACTCTGAATATTACTGATGTTAGAACATAAACTATTGTCATCAGAGGTTTAATAATAACTGCAGCTCCGACTAATTTTTCATCAACTCTTGGATCACTGTGGACAAGTCCATCGTGATATCTTTGGAGTCGAGCTGTAAGTTTATCCTGCTGACCTCCAGGTCTTGAAAATAGAGAATCTGAAGCCTTCTCTAAGAAATAGGTCATACCTGCAACACCGAATTTTCTAGCTATAGAACTACCTGTTGCTCCTATAGAATATCCCGCTTTTTTCTCTCCTTCTTCTGAGGTTGCTTCTTCAGCAGCAAGTATTGGGCTAGGAGTCGTGGTTCCTGTGATTCCTAACCTAAATTCACTTAACCTATCAAGTGCTCTTAGAACTCTTTGTTGCCTACTTTGCGCCGGGTTTAAAATCTGAGAAATATATGATATTTGTAACGCTATCTCTAAGAACAAGTATGAAGATAAAGCAATTATAACTACATCATTCGTGAACAACTCACCAAAGTTCTTTGTTGGTGAAAACCTGAAATTACTCTTGAATAGATGTTTAACACTTCCATAAAATACGATGAATTGAATACTAACAAAAGCTGCAGCTGCTGAACGCATATCAGCTCTGAAAAGGAAGGCTGCTAAAGATATTGCTAATAGTATCACAAACAACATCAGAATTGAAGCTCTGAAAATAGCTTTGAGAGGAAAGATCACATCCATTGAGAATGCATACTGGAATGAGGAAAACATATCCAGAGGATCAGATCCATAGAGTAAATCAGTATCCATACCAACTGGTGGTTGAATATTGTTGAATAAATCTCCCGTTAGAAAAGCTCGTGCTCCATTAAGAATTGATTCAGCATCACCACCTCCAAATGCTAGAAAAATCATCAAAGGTGCGACAAATATAATCACGGCTATAAGTTCTATAATTATGAATAGGAATGATAGAGCATCTAACATATGTCCTTCTGGGAATAAAGCTGGATTCGCAAAATCAATTAATGAAAATAATTCTATTCCTACCCAGACTATTGCACCAATTGCGATTAATCTACCAATTAAATATGTAATTAGAGTCTGAGTTCTTGCTCCTCTTATTCTACTTTGTACTCCTCTTATACCCAGGTCAATAATTCTTGTGTCTGATAATGATTCCATACTTTTGTCACCCCTGTCTTTGCATTCTATTAAATTGAGCCATAATTGTTGGCAGAAAGTCATCAGGTCCTACTGAAATAGAAACAGAATCATATCTTCTAAGCATCTTAAACATATTCTGCCTTTCTCCTAGTTGCTTTTCAACCATAGCATGACCAATCATCTGTTCTACTGGAGTTAGTTGCTGAGAAACAATCTCAAACCATGGACCAAATGGTGAAATAACTGTTATGTTATGTTTCTGTGCTCTAGCACGTCTTACAGCTTTCACTAATCGGTCTGGGTGCGATTCAAGATCTGATAAAATTACGATGTAAGATGATCTCTTCACTCTTTGAAGCAAGTAATTAATCGCAACTTCAAGATCAGCTTCACCTTCAGGTTTTGCATAGGCTAATGCTTCTAAAAATTGGAATAATCTTGTTCTTGTTGAAGTTACATCTACCCAGTTTCTAACTTTATCGTTATATATACACATCCCCACTAAATCTTTCTTTTCGAAAGCAAGATGAACTAATAGAACTGCACTTCTTATTGCATATTCTAATTTTGTATTTCTTGGTAAACCAGCTCCCATACTAGCAGAGGAATCTAATAGAACTATCACTCGGATATTTTCTTCAGATTCAAATTCACGAACCATCATTTTACCAGAACGGGAGAAAGCTTTCCAATCAATAAATTTGAAAGGATCACCAGTCTGGTACTTTCTAATGCCCCAGAAATCGCTCCCCATTCCTTTTAGTTTGGTTCTGTGGAACCCAAATAACAATCCCAGTTGTCTTTTCTTACCTACCATTTCTAATTTCTTGATATCCTCATAACTTGGATAAACTAGAATTTCAGTCTTTGATTTTATCTCTCCTTCTGTTGCATAGAAACCCATTCTATCTCTAATGATAACTTTAGTTGGACCAATTTCAAATAGTCCTCTAATAGGAATTCTTACAACATATCCATAGGAAATGGTTTGTCTAGGATTAAGCTGTGTTACAATGAAATTTTCTCCTAAAATCAAATCAAAAACTTCTGGTATGGCATCATAAATCTCGATAGCTGGTAATTGGTTAACTGATTTGTTTCTGGCAGTTACTTCGATATATACATAATCACCAGCGAAGGCTTTTGGTTTTGATACTCTTCTTTTAATCTCTATGGACTTCGGATTAGATCCAAGCCTATAAAATGGCAGTCCTAATAGTACTGAAAAGATTAGCATCACACCACCAATTATGAAAAACCAGATGAGAGTTCCTTGTATATCTATATAGAAATGAAGGAAATCCATAACACCAAATCCTTCAGGATCGTGTTCGAAATCTGGATGATTTATTTCTGGGTTAACACCAAAAGAGTCCAGCATCACATTAAGTGATAGGTACCCTGCTAGTGCAAAGCCTGCGCTAATCATAATGATTCCTGCAAAGATTAGCCAGCCGCCCCGACGCGTAAACAATTTTTTCCACCTATTATTTCTGATTCTATACGGGTACTGGTAGATTTCTCAATATCTCATTGACAACCATTGTACCAGTTGTACCTTCCAATTCCGCTTCAGGTTTCATTTGTAACCTGTGTGCAGAAGCTACTCTTGCAATACGTTTGACATCGTCTGGAATGACATAGTCTCTTCCACGCATCGCAGCGACGGATTTTGCAGCATTTAATAAAGCAATACTACACCTTGGGCTTCCACCAAGAATAAGTCTTGGATCAGTTCGGGTTGATACTGTCAAATCTCGAATATAATCCATAAGATCTTCATGGACGTAAATTCTGGTTTCAACAGTTTCCTTCATCTTGACAATTGTCATTGGAGTAGTTACTCTGCGGACAGTTTGTCGAATCTGGTTGTGTTTCAACTTAATAATATCAATCTCCTCTTCAGGTGATGGCAGATCTACTAATAGTTTGAACATAAACCTGTCTACTTGAGCTTCTGGCAAAGGATATGTTCCTTCTTGCTCAATTGGGTTTTGTGTTGCAATTACTAGAAACGGATCTTCTAGTTTGAAGGTTGTTCCTTCTACTGTTACTTGCTTTTCTGCCATTGCTTCCAAGAGTGCTGCTTGTGTCTTTGGAGGGCTTCTGTTAATTTCGTCTGCTAGAAGTATATTTGTAAAGATGGGTCCTTTTCTCATCTTAAATGTTCCAGCTTTAGGGTCATAGATTGTTGTCCCTACAACATCTGAAGGGAGTAAATCTGGAGTGAATTGCACTCTTTTGAACTCACAACCAAGTGTTTGAGCAAAAGATTTTGCCATCACTGTTTTAGCTATACCTGGAACTCCTTCTAACAAGCTGTGTCCTCCACCAAGTAAAGAGATGAACATATCTTCAAGAACATCGAGTTTTCCAATGATTACTCTACCTAGTTCACTGTAGATTTCATCCCACACTCTCTTGATATCTTTAGGAGTAACAACTGCTTCAGTAGCTGCTTTAGCTTTCGCTTCTTTTTTTACTTCTTCATTTTTTTCTTCACTCATTTTTTTCACTTTTCCTTTTTTTAAACAACGGGCAATCTATCGATTAAACCCTTGATAAATGTCATATATCTCATAAACACGTGTTCGGGAAGAACACGTGGTCTTGCCAAATAGGCATCAATTCTAACTAGTGTTTCGAGCAGATCTTTTTGTCTTAGTGATGAATCTCTTTCACTAAAATAACCTGCTACTTCTTCTGGAGTTGACATTGATTCTTTAGTCACTTTTCTCAGTCCTCTCAACAGTGTTCTATAGAGAAGACCTACTGCTTCACTATACGCACCCGTGTCAACTATTCTCCGTATTTCTCTTTCAAATCTCGATCTTCCTTTTTCACCTCGATATTTTGTCCAGAGTATCGGAGTTAAACGGGTTTTCTTTGGTATAAGACGATAGCCTAATATTGCAAAAATAATTGGCATAAATGGTGCATAGAGAGGAAACATTGACATTTCTGTAATAAACCTCATCAAAACCATTGAATAAACGGTTGCGCTATAGAATTTCTGATGAGCATGTCCTTCATCAAAAATTATTGGTACTGCCTTTGTATCAGTTGCATTGATATTCTCTGTGAGATAGTTGAACAAATTAATTGCAAATTGTGCATTATCATTCTCTGTGGTTTGTTCAATCCATTTATTGATGAAAATATCCGGATCACCAATCATGACTATTTTTCCTCGACCTATTGGTAATGTCATTATTGGCGCAAACATTGTACCACCCCACTCATATTCATCAGGAGTTGCTGTTCCATCTTTTGCTGATTGAAAATCTGATTCTAACCAACTAGATACACTTGTATAGAATGGAAGAAACGGCAAGAAGAAATATCCTCCATCAATTCCTAGATGCTCAAGTAAGTTAATTGCTTGTAATGGCATCCAATCAATTTTATGCGATTTTACTGTTTCAGCTTCATCTAGAAAGTATGTGTGGTTCATTGCAATACTTAGTGCTGTTCCAAACTCCATCTGAAGTTCATCTACACCATCTGTTAATGGTGTTGAAATTGCAGGTGTTATTTTTGGTTGTGCAGGATTAACTGTATAGCTTTCTGCATCCATTAAAACAGAACCATTAAAAGCAAATCCTTTAATTTGGGTAAGTAACGAAAAGAAAAGTGTTTCTTCTGTTACTGTTCCATTATCACCAAATCCAAACATTTCGGATAAGGTTGGTATACCTCCTTGTAATAAGGCAATTTGATCCCATGTGTTGATTATATTAAACAAAGGTTCGAAAATCTCCGCTCCTGTGCCATAATCATCTGCTACAAGTAAACTACCACCTCTCGCTAGGAAAGTTACTAGAGAGATTGTATCGGTCATACTATATTGGGTTGCTGGACCAATTATAGCAAAAACACCAGGATCATGTACTCTGTTTAATAGGGACAATGAGGACATACCATTAGTAATGTTAGTAAAACCCTCATTTTCAAGTACTTGGCGCATACTAGATAAGCCATCCCAACTATCACTATATATGCTGAATTTTGTTCCATATCCTCCTAGTCCTACAAGACCTAGAAAAATAGGTACAACTACGATTAGGAACAGAAGAGACATCACAATTGAATATTTTGTGAAACTAAATTTAGGTAATCTAAATCTAGCTCTTCTTCTTGATTGTCTTTCTTGTTCTGCTGGTTCTTGTTGGCTCAACTACTTCTACACCCTGTTCTCTTATTCCTCTGAAACAGATATCTAGTCTCTGGACTGCCTCTTGATAGTCATCATAAGATATATCAGCATCAGTATAGCGCGCAATCTCAAATGATGTTAGGTATTCATCCATAACTTCATGTGAAATATTGGCTTTGTCTGCTACATTAAATCCAAATTCTCGTCCTGTTTCATAAGGAGCACGGGCCATATCTAGAAGGCCATCAGCAATATTAGTTAAACCTCCAAAAGAGGCTATTACTGCTCCTCTATAGTCTTGTCGTTGTTCAAAAATTCTCACATCTGCCATTACAGAGGTAAACATTTGGTTTAATGCTTTAACTTGTTTTCTTCTCTTAAAGAATCCAGAGGATCTACTACGACTCAATTTTCATTTCACCTACTTCAATTTTATCTACTATTTTTAGTAAAGCACGAACTCCAGCGTTGAAGTCCTTCTCAGTAATTTCTTCAAAACTGTAACGTGCTTTCTCGAAGTACTCTAATAGAGTACCCATGAGCTCTCGCTCAATTTTACCTTTATACGATAATAATCGTGCAAATTCGGTAGGGGTTTGACTCCTATATCTTGGGAGATCAAAGAATTCTCTACCAATTCCCTCCACAACACTCCAAGTCTTCAATAGACCTTGTTTGTATCTTCCCTCCAAACCATCTTTCTTTATATCATCAATAATCTCCCTCAAATAATCTCTTAATCTTCGTCTGAATGTTTGTCTCTTAGCATAAGTTTGGATTGTGTGCCTATTAAACCATAAGAACAACCCACCTAGTAAAACAACGATGGCACCTGCAGCGCCACCTATGATTGCTCCTAGATTGCTTATACCTAATCCACCTCTCTCATAATCCACAGTTAGACTCTGAGAAACTAAATCTGTATTTTCAACACCATCTGTTGCTTCTATATCATAGACTAGATCATACGTTCCTGAATCTCTGAATCTGAATTGCGACAAATCTACAGTTACTGTGTAGATATCGCTAGTGCCAATCCTTGTCATTTCAACTTGGAAATCATCAGTGACTACTGTTGCTCCAAGTGTAATTGAAATACTTAAAGTGACAAGTGAAATATTAGTCAAAGTATCTGTGACTGTGGCATTAAATGTTAAAACAGAATCTGGATCAGCTGTCCCATTAATTGCACTAACAGTTACACCGGTAATAACAGGATCTTCAGAATCATCTGTAGTAACTAGAGTAATTGGAGAATCAATATTATAGTATAC
>JAEOSZ010000016.1 GCA_016840095.1 Candidatus Heimdallarchaeota archaeon | reverse complement strand
TCAAAGGGAAAGAATGGAAAGATTTGATTCCTTCTGAAGTTGTGGAATTAATTGAAGTGTATCAAGGTATAGAGAGGATTCAAGAAGTAAGTAAGTCTGATGAGAGTGAAGAAATAGACCACAATGAAAGATAGACATTTCTCCACAAATCTTTAATTCCAGAAATCCATTTTTTAATCATGTTCATTGATGATGTTATCAAAAATAGAAGGTCAATACGAAAGTATAAAGATAAACCTCTTTCAAAAGAACAAATTATAAAAATCCTGGATGCAGGGAATAGAGCTCCTTCTGCAAAGAATAGAGTTCAATGGAGATTTCATGTTTTTCAAGGGAAAGCAAAAGATAATCTAGTTCAAATCTGTAAGGATGAACTCGAAAGAATGCCTAAAGTTTCTCTAATGACTTCAACAGCTCAAACATTCAAAATTATGGATCAAGCACCTGTTGTTATTGTTGTAATTCAGACATGTGAATGGGGTGGAATTACTGCGGAGATTCAATCAGTTTCAGCTGCAATTCAAAACATGCTTTTAAAAATACATAGTATGGGTTTAGGTGCAGTTTGGATAAATGATGTTTTATTTGTTGAACCAGCAATACTTAAGCTACTTAGCATCGAACAAGAAGAATCAGAATTTAGAAAGGAGTTGACAAAACTTGGTGATCAGTTAGATATCAAAATAGGGTACTCTGGGCCCTTAGTTGCTGCAATAGCGCTTGGATATCCTGATGAAGATCCCAAGAGGGAACCAAGGATGACTGTTGATGAAGTAACTGTATGGCATAAATAAAAGAAATCAAAGTGACACTTCAGTCACTCTTGAAAATTTGGATGGTTCTTTTGAATGAATAATTGTGGCAGAAGCTGCTATAATAAACACAACATATGCTACTGAACCAAAAGTGTTACTAACTGTTTGGAATGCTATTCCTATACTTGCTGGTAACATTATTCCAATCCCTATTAGGATAAACTGGAACATTATAGCAAAACCAAGAATGATGAATGAATAGTTAAGTATCTTGAGTTTGTTTGTGGTTTCAGTTTTGTCGAAATACCCATAGAGTTTCAAACAAGCATAGATTGCTGGAAAAGCAGTTAATATGTAAAAAGCTCCTGTAATATAAACTACAACTTCTGAACCTATTGTGAACAGAAGAATCACCATAACAATATCTGCTAAAAGAAACATGGTATAAACTACTGAGGATATAAAAATCTTATTTGCTTCTATTAATCTGGGATTTTCATCATAGATTTGATTAAATCCTATAGCTATCAACAGAAAGAAAATTATATCAAATAGATATCTCAAACATTCACTTGTTGCTGTGTATATAATATACCCTTCAAAACCAACTGAACCGTAGAAATTCAGAAGACTCATAATTAGAGAAAGAATGATCATGACTCCAATTCCTATAAACTTCGAAATTCCTGCATAAAAAATCGATTGTAATCTCCCTTCATACATATGAATCAACAAAAAGATAGAGAAGGGTAATTAAAAAAGTTTTACAATCAAATTATGTCTTAATTACCAGTTTCTCAATACATCAATTATCAGTCTTACAGCTGGACCCTTACTGCCTTTTGGGTTATAATCCTTATCACTACTTTGTTCCATTACTCCAGCTATATCGAGATGAGCCCATGGTACATCCATTGTGAATTTGCTTAGAAATCTGGCTGCTGTAATTGCTCCTCCAGCTCTTCCACCTGTATGTTTAAAGTCTGCTAGATCACTCTTGAGTTGCTCATCATATAATTCCCAAAGAGGCATTCTCCAAATTTTATCACCACTTGATGTAGAAGCTTCTTCTAGCTTATCAACCACAAAATCATGATTGGAGAAGTAGCCAATTGCATGTTCTCCAAGTGCAACCATCATTGAACCTGTTAAAGTTGCAAAGTCGAACATAGCTTTTGGTTCATAGTGTTTAGCTGCGTAAGTAAGAGCATCATTGAGAATCATACGTCCTTCGGCATCAGTACTGATAACTTCAATTTTATGACCACTATAGCTTGTAATTATGTCTCCAGGATGGTAAGCTGTTCCAGAAGGCATATTGTCTGTAGCAGGCACTATTCCAATTACATGTAAGTTGATATCCAATCTAGCTATGGCTTCCATTGCTGCAAAAACTACTGCTCCGCCTGTCATATCTGCTTTCATTTTCTCCATGTTTTGACTTGGTTTGATACTTATACCTCCGCTGTCAAAAGTGATTGCCTTCCCAATTAAAGCAACAGTCTCAACACCTTGTTTATCAGCACCATGTTCCATGATAATGAATTTTGGAGGTTCTTTGGTTCCTTGAGCAACAGCTAGAAAACTAGTTAATCCAATTTCCTTTGCTTTTTCTCTGTCAAAAATGGTTGTTTTAATTCCTGTTTCTTTTTCTAGTCTTAAAGCTTCATTTGCCAATTTAGTTGGTGTGATATAATTGGCAGGACCCCAAGCTAGTGTTCTACAGAAGTTAACAGAATTTGCTATTATCACCCCACTTGTTACTCCTTTGGTTAGAACATCTGTTTCAACTTTTTCGCTGAAAATTTGAAGTTCATCTATTTCCTTGTAAGAATCAAGTTTTTCTGTTCTATAGGATATGTTCTGAAAACTCCCCATGATCATTCCTTGAACAATCGCTTCTGCTGTTTCAACAACATCTAGTTTATCTCTAGTGAAGGAATCAAGATTAATACCTACTTTCTTAACATCAAGATCTCTTACCTTTCTAGAAACATTACCAAGAGCTTTACGAACATTTTCCACTGTGAGTTTTTCTTCTTTTCCTAATCCAACTAAGAATAATCTTTTGGGAGATATCTTACCTTTAGTGTAAATTAAGGACATTTGACCTGGTTTTCCTTTGAAATCTCCAAGATCTAAAACATCACTTACTGTCTCATCCAATTCTTTGAGTATTATATCCTCTTTAGCTTCTTCAAAAACTCCAAGAATTACAAGAGGTATGTCATTTTCTTTTAAACCTATTTTCTTTACTTCAGTTTTCATATGACCACATTCGAGCATCCTAGTATGAACATATTAAAAACAGTTTTCGTTTCACAACGCTGTACTAATCTTTGTACAAGATTTAATAATGGCTGTACAAAACATTTTATTATAAGGGTCCTTTGTGCTAATGATTCTTGAAGTTATAAACTTCGGATGATAAAAATGAGTGATGAAAAAATATTGAGTAATACAATCTCAAGAAACCTAAAGAGTAGTTATATAAAGTGGCTAGCAATAGGTTTTGGCATCGCAGTTGTCGCTGGAGGAATTGTTGGAATAGGCATCTATTTTGGTATGCCAACTACACCTGATATTGATGAAACTGGCGGTTTCTCAACAAGATTAGCTGAATCTGTATCTAGCTCAATTCCTAATGTTGTTCATATGATGATTTTAGGAAATGGTACAGCTCAAATCAACAGCAGATTGGGTTATGCTTCATTTGATAGAATTGGAGATAGTAGTTCATATGATTGGAATGTTTCAGCATTTGCTATGTTTCCATCTGAACAAGTTAATTTCATGCTTTCCCAAAGTCAAGTTGGTGAAATAGCTGGTGGATTATTTGATTCAATTAACAAAACCACAAAAGATGGTATCTATGGTGAAGCTCCATACACTACCGATATTTACTTTGCTAGTTTAAAATTTGTAACAGAAATCTTCTTTGAGAACAATACTATGATATTCCTATTTGTGGATATGGATGGATTGGTTCTTTTCAAATCAACAACCTGGTATGACGACTATCAGTATGACGGAAATACTCTTGGATCCCATGTACTAATTCCTGATAGTGCATTTGATGACTATATCGCTGTATTAAGTGATTTATTCACCCCTCATCTATAAAGGTGAAATTGAATGACTGAGAATAATAAAGATGATTTAATAGCCTCTCTAACCGGAACAGCTTTACGCGTATTTGTTTATGTTTTGAAAAAAGCTAAAGATGTTGGAATCAGAGAAACTCAAAGAGATTTGGGATTTAAATCTGCCAGTCATTCACAATACCATTTGCAGAGATTGGAACAACTTGGTCTTCTTGAAAAAGATAAGAATAACAGATACAATCTGAAAGAAGAATACGAAAATTTACGAAGCCTAAAAATAGGTATCCTAACTGAAATCTACGTTTTCAAAGGTTGGATGATACCTTCTTTAGGTCTTTTTTCTGGATTTCTTGCAAGTAGCTTGCTAATTATACTTTTATTTTACTTCTTGTTGTCACCGTTAGCTGCAATAATTTTTGGTTCCATAGCTCTATTCATGAGTTTTGTTTACTCTGGTCATAGAGCCATTCAAATAATTAAATCTTTCAAACAGAGTGAAGAATAATCCTCACATTCATTTATTTTTCTTCTAAAATATCCCTTACGTGTTCAAGAGCTCTTTTGTTATCTTCCCATTTAAGCAATCCAAAAGCTTCTTCAAAAGTACACCATTTCCATTCTTCATGCTCTTTTGGATCAATGGCAGGTAAATCTGGTTGATTTATCCTAGCAACAAAGACGTACTCAGGAATCTCTGTCACTCCTTCAGGATAATTTTTGTTGAATTTCTCTTCAACCAAAATATTGTAAGAAAAATCTGTTTGAAAGACAAAATTAGGAATATAACTTGTTTCTTCTAGTAATTCTCTTTTAGCTGCATCTAAAATATCTTCGCCTTTTTCAGGTGCTCCAGTCACACCTTGCCAAAATCCACCTATGCTCTCTATTCGTTTGAGAAGTAGATATTCCCATTCATCTCCTTTTTCTCTTACTGGATATACTAAAACTTGAATTGGTTCTCTCATTATGTTCTAGTACTAATTTAGCTATAAAATTGATTTGTTTGCACATTCAGTTAGTATTAAAAACAGATGATTTCAGAATATTTTGAAATTTATGAGCAATAGATTTAGTAAAATTATAATGATTTTGTTAATACTGAGTCCATTTATGATTACAAATCAAAATGATTCTTCTGTCACAGCGTGGGGAGTACCAACTCACCTATACATAGCTGAAGAAGCATTGAATCTTATTAATGATAGTTGGCAAGAAGCATTTGGATATTATGGACCAGAAGTAATAGGTGGAAGCGGTTATCCTGATCAAGTACTTCAAGATTGGGACAATCATCTATATTATCCAATTAGTGGAGAACACAATGCTCCCTTCAAAATAGCAGAAATGGTTGATGAAATCAGAACTTTTGCATCAAATGAAGAATGGGATAATGTTTTCTTCTTCTTAGGTGTAATGTCTCATTATACATCTGATATCAATATCCCTGTCCATACATGGGATTCGTGGGATGGTCATAGTGCATACGAAACAGACATCAATATTAATCTTGACAGTTTAAATGTTACCCCTTATGTTTTTGATACTATAACAAATGTAACAGATTTCATAATAAATTGTTCATGGCATGCTTACGGATACTACTGGGATGTTTACAATGCATATCCAACAGGTGATACTTCTGGTGTAGTTCTCTCAAATTCTACTATCACAGCATTAACTGAAGAGCAACTAGGGAGAGCAATTGGTGCAGTTTATGCTGTATGGAACTATACTTTATCTACTGTTACCCCTCCTGTAATAACTGAAGTTCCTGATGTTGCAAAGGTGCTAGTTGACAGATATCATGGGAATGATTACGTAGCTGATGATGAATTGACTTCCTTTGTAGATACACTGGACAGAGATGTTCTGAAAGTCATTTACAATGATTATGAGATTAATGCTACAGCTTTAGCAGGTGTTGATTTGCTTGTAATCTGTGCTCCAATCACAACTACAGGTTTTACAGCAAATGAATTAACTTCCATTAGCAACTGGTATGCTGCTGGAGGACATATTCTGCTTAGTAGTAGAGGTGACTTTACTTATGATGTCAGTTTTGAAGGAATGAATGCTTTACTTACTGCAATTGGCTCTGATATAAGAGTGAATGATGATAATGTATATACCTCACCAGCAGATCCAGAATATTACAGGGATTGGTATTGTTATACTGGAAATTATAATCTTGATCCTGCGGTAGCTTCTATAACTGCAAGTCTAACCCGAAGAATAAGGTTTTTCTCACCAAGCTCTCTTTATGAAGAGACTGGAGGAGATAATGTTAATTGGTTAATGTATGGTGAAGACTATTTCTATCAAGCAGATGAATCATCACCGGGTCCTGCAGTAGTTTACGATATGACAGATAATGATGTTGGAGGTAACATCATACCTGTAGCAGGAGTTGAAGTTGAAGGATCTTCATCGATAGCTGTTTTTGGTTCTACAATTTGGTCAAACTTTGATTACTCTCTAACTGATAAAGACAATACATACTTTGCATATAATACAATTGAATTTTTACTGGGAATAGATATAGAATCCAATGATGATTATGAACCAGCAGAACCTCCAGAACCAACAACTCCCACAACACCCACAACACCACCCCCAACAAATACAGAACCCACACCTTATCCAATACTTGGCGCATTAATATTCTCTGTAATATTCGTTATCTACATTAATTTCAGAAACAGAAAGAAAATCAATTAGTTCTGTTTCACTTTATTTTTACTTTATTTCTCCGTTAATTATCATATTGTGTACAAATCTAAAGATTCTTTTCTCAATATCATATTTAATGAGTTCATACCCCTTTTCGTATTCACACCAGATCCAGTCTGTATGTTCTTCTGGATTCAAAACTGGATCTTTCTTTTGGTCAATTCTAGCTACGAAATATGTACCTTTCTCTAATTCATGATATGTGTCGCCATCATAGAATTCTTCAGGAATTCTTTCTCCTTCATTTTCTATTCCTTGATAGAAACTAGATGGAAATTCTATTGCTGTGATGAAAGCTGGTTCATAACTTGTTTCCTCAATGAGTTCTCTTATTGCACATTCTTTCATCGTTTCATTTTCTTCCTGACTTCCAGTTACTCCTTGCCAATTCCATGCTATTGTAGCTCTTTTTATTAGAAGATATTCTAACTTACCATTGTTATATCTAAAGGGATGAACTGTAGCCATTGGCATTAAACTAACCATCTTTTCTTTTCTGGATGAATCTGTAAACGGATCCCCACATGTAATTGTCTTCTCTTTCCTTAACTTCAAAATTGTTAGTGAGTATCCATTCATGCAAAGCTTCCTTTGTTACATCGTCGTATTTAGTGTCTATCTCGCCTTCATAGAAGCCATCTAATTTGAGAACCTCTTTAATAGTTTTAATAACATCTCCTGCAAGCTTCACTTTATCTTTTGGATCATCTCGTTCTAGTAAGGAAAGATCATAGTGCTCAAACACTCTACGTAGTTCCTTTATTGGATGTTCGTGCTCATCCACTCTAATGTCTACATATTTATCTGTTCCCCCATCATAAACTCCCTTTTCCTTAACAATGAGTATACCAGCTGACTGTTTTCCTCTTTTATCGCCACCTGCATCTTGTCCTTCCTCTAAAGCTGCGAGAAGTTTATCAACTAAACCTCCGGAAGTTTCTCTGTATGCTTGAGACATAGCTAATACTGTGTCCTCTGAAACAAGTATGTTCCCTTGGCATGCATAGTTTTCACCAATGACATGTCCTGCCCAGTCATAGCATTTTTTACCAGTAAATGATGCAACACCTCCGAAGGAGTCTACAATACCAACTTGTCTATGTTCTCTATTTTCATCATGCTGAGTAAGAATCTTTATTGTCTCATCAGCTGTCAAACCTTGTTCCAACAATGCTAACCCTTTTGGTCCATAACCTGTATTAAGCCAAGCTTGAGTAGCTATTGCACCAACATTAGCTTTAGCATAAGAAACAAGTGCTCCAACTGCAACAAATTTTGATTGAACTGCCACACCCCATTCTTTTTCCTTAGGATCATAAGCAACAATAGAAAATGTCATTTTAACCACTTAAAGTATAATTTTGTTCATAATAAACTTTATCCAGAAGAAAATAATAAACCTACAGAAAATCGTACGGAAATAATACGATAGTAATTCGCTTTTTGTCGGGATTATTTTGTTGTCTAGAAGGTTCTTGCAGCTTAAAAACTAATTTCACGTGAAAATATCTAGTTATCTAGAAAAAATATAAAGTAATAATTCTTGTTTGAGTAAAAATCTTCTTTCATTCTATGTTTAGAAAGAACAATGCATATTAAGGTTTGATAGTTTTGAAACTTATGAAACTTGAAGATGTGATTGATTACTTCAAAACACAACCGTTAATGTATCTTGCAACAATAGATGGAGATCAACCTAAAGTCAGACCAATGGCTTTGATCTATCACAAAGATACTTGTTGGTTTGTTAGTATTGCTGGGAGAAAGAAGATAGATGAAATAGAAGCTAATAATAATGTTGAATTTGCTATTAATCCTCATGAAAATGAAAAACTGAGTACAATCAGAGGAACAGGAAAAGCAATTCTAATTGATGATGCTGAAATTAGAACTGACTTAGCTAATGCTATCTCTTGGTTTGATGATTTTTGGGAATCAGCTGAAGATCCAAGGTTTTATCTATACAAAATTGATTTAGCAAAAGTTAGTGTACAAATTCCAGTAAAAAGAGATATTCATACATTTCATATTAAATCTGGTGATGTTGAAATAAAATCAGAATGAGGAATCTCTCTGATTTATTTTCTCCAATCCAAGTAGATTTCACGTCTAGGAGGAGCTCTTAGAAACTCTTGTTTAGGATGCCCTATAATAAAAACTCCATAGACGTTATGACTATTAGGAATACCTAGTTGCTTTCTACCTTTTTTGAATCTAGAAAGATACTCCTGAGCTAAACCAATCCAGCAGGTACCTAATCCCATACTATGAGCTGCTAGCATTCCATGAGTTATTGCTATACTTGCATCAGAAGCTGTCATTCTAGCATAAGATGGAGCATGAACGATAATTACACAAGGTGCATTGAAGAAGATTTGATCAACACCTTTGCTTTTCTTCTCAAAAAAATCATTCAGTCTTATTTTTGTTTTGGGATTAAGTAAACGCTTACGTACCAATCCTCTTGTAAATGGAACTGCAAGATATTTTAATTTAATATACCTTCTTGCTTTTAACATTAGATGAGAAACCTTGTTAGCTAAGAAAGCAATATCCTCTTCTTTAGAGAGTACAATATAATGACGATTCTGTCGGTTACTAGCACTGGGGGAATATCTCATTGCTTCAAGAATCTTGGTTACTTCATCTTCTGAAAGTGGTTGATTTTTGAAAATTCTTGTAGATCTTCGGGTTCTGGTGAATTTCATAAAGTTTTCATAAGAGAGTATTTGAGTTGGATCTTTGGCTTCTTTGAAATTATACATTTCATCAGCCCCTTCATAGAGAATAGCTTCTGTTGGACAAATAGAAATGCAATGCCCACATCTGAAACAAAACCTATAAGGGTCCTCAAAATATATCTTCTTCTCCATGTCAGTTGTTCGTTCAACAGAGAACAACTCTACACTGCAACTTTGAATACATTTTTCACACTTGATACATTTTTCTTTGTCTATTCCAAGTATCTTAAACATGCTAATCTAAATTATGAAAAAAGCACTAGTATATAATTCTAACAGAAATAGAGAAAAAAGAGATTAACTCTCTTTAAGTTCTGTAAATTCTCTTTCTAAAAATGAATGCTATTCCGATAATGAGTATAGGTGCTAGATACCATGGAAACGAGGTAAAACTCGTTTCTTCATGAACAATGTATGTCTTCTTTGCAGAGATCTCCCAATTGTCTTCATCATCATAAGCATAGATTTGAATATACAAATAATCTGCATCATCTGTTAGTACAAAATCTGCTTGATATGATGATCCTGTAGAAAGAGTCATAGTGATATTGGTCCAGGTGGAAGAATCGTAACTATATGATAATATTACAGAAGCAATTGTATTAATTCCAGTTACTGTACATGATACTGCTACATTATCCCCTTGATAGAGATACGAGGGTGAGATACCTACACTGCTTATTTGAATTGTTGCTACAGAAACTATCAGAGTATAATCTTCCCCTATTGAACCATCAAAGTAAGTTACTACAACATAATACAATCCTGCGTAAGTTGTAACATAATTGATAGACTCTGTTGTATAGTAGCTTTCACTATAGTCTAGTTCATTATAATTCAAATCATCTAGATATAAATCCAAATCTACTACAGTTGGATTAAAATCTAAAGCTATTGAAACAGATGCTCCTGCAGGCAAGTAGATATAGAAGTAATCGTCGTCGTTAGCAATCAAATTATAGATTGTATTTGAACTAATTTCAGCTGCTTGACCATAATCATCATTTTCTTCAAAGAAATCTTCATCATAACCTACTTCTGACAAGCTTAACGTAAATCCTCCTGCTCCCGAATAGCTATAGATGTAGAAGAATAAAGGATTATCTGCATTTGGAGAAATTGTGATTTGTTCTGTATCTGAACCTCCTTCACCACTATAGCCGTAAAATCCGTCAGGCAATCCCATCCAATCAGCTTCATTCCATATCTCAAGATCAAAATCTGGACCGTAATCCATCGATAAAGATGCTTCATATGTATATCCTGAAGTTGGAGGTGGCAAATCAGCTTGAACATACATAAAACCTCCATCGACCAGAGAATCTGAATAGGGTGAACCTAAACTGACTGTTGGAATTAAACTTCCTAAAGCAGCTCTCCATTGATAGAGAAAATCTTCCCAATTAGTATTCAGAACGAATTCCAAGTCATAATAGAAATTTACATATGAGTTGACAACACTTTGATTTGAAAAAATATAGAAGTCGTTATAATACTCGTAAGGTAATGCTGGTAAGAATCCCCACAATCCGTAAGGATCTGTAATAAATGTTGAACTGGATATTACGAGAGCATCATCAAAAGCTGTAATCAAATTGCCAACTGCAGTATTTAACGAAGGAGCAGATATTGATTGTAGATTTGTTAAGAACTTATAGTAATCACATTCCAAATCAGGGAGTTGACTCATCGAATTTAATCTTGCAGAATAAATCTCACTTCCATAAGTTGGAAGATGATTAACCAACTCAGCAGATACATCATCTATTAATGATTCAATACCAACAAGCTCTGTAGTATTATATGCACTCAATGTCACATAGTTACTATAAGTAGAATAAAAATCAGCATAATCTTCACAGATATTTTGAGCAAAAACACTTGCTGACATAGATGGTGTAGCAATTAATGCTGATAAAGATTCATAATAATCCCATCCGTCTCCTGGCTCATTAAGCATACTAGCAGTGTAAATTTCGCAATAATCCTTCAGCTCGTAAAGAACCTCTAATTGTCCCATTAAACAGGCATCAAACCCAAGAAAATCAAAATAGTAACCAGTCAAAGCTGTTTCCAATTCGTTAATTGTTAGATGATCATCCCCATTATCTTCATCCCAGCAAACTCCACTTAAACCTCCCCCGTGATCCCATATGATCAGAGCTGTTTTATCTGCAGGATAGTTTACTAATCCCCAATCTATGAAATCTCTTAGAGATTGTGGATCACCCATATTAACTTCTCCAAGAGATTGATTCATTGTAGAAGTGAAAGTCATTGAAGCATCAGCTTCTATAGTATAGTAGCGTGTTTCAGACCAATCATTTGCAAAATCAGGTGTTTCATAATCATAGGCACATCTGTCAACCATTGCTATTACATTGACATCAGCTGTTGTACCTCCAGCAAGTTGCATTTCAATCAAATCATCTAAACCATAGTATTCTAAGTTATTATCCGCACAAAGATAGACCATAACAGTCCAATCCTTTGTAGTAGCATCAATACTTGGTAAGGTAACATCACCACTATTATCCTTACTTTGAATAAAAACTGATGATGTGAGAATTAATAGTGATAAAATTAGTAAAGACAATAATCCCCTTCTTAGATTTTTCATAATATCTAATTGCAATTTCCCTTTTTATATCTTTACAAAAGAATCTGCCAGACTGGAATGAAAAAGTGGAGAAAGACGATATTACATCTTTAACTGATTGGTTAACAAAAAATGTACATCAAAAAGGAAACTTAACAATCCTCCAGAATTGGTTAAAAAGTAACTGGAGAGAACCCTGATCCTAAGTATCTGATAAAACATCTAAACGATAAATATTCTTACTTATATGGTTTTTAAAACCATCATTCTCTTTTTTGTAGGAAGCACGTTTTTAAAAATCTCTACCACTTTATTTATTCATGAATGAAGATTACTCTCCGATTAATGTTGTCGCAGTTTTTGCACATCCAGATGATGAAGCAAGCGTGTTAGGAACCTTAGCTAATCATAGTGAGAGAGGTGATAATGTTTCTGTAGTAATGTTAACACATGGTGAGAATGCATCAACTCTAAAAGGATCTCACGAGGAAATAGCTAAAACAAGAGAAGGTCATGTAGGTAAAATAGAGCAGATTATTGGTGCAAAATACTATCTCATGGATATACCTGATTCAGGAGTAACGCCTTCAGTTGAGAATGCTAAGAAATTAGCAAAATACTTCAAATTACTAAAACCAGATGTTATTATTACTTGGGGAGAATACAAAACACTAGGGCTAGGACATCCTGATCACAGATATACACATACAATTACACTTGATGCTCTTTCATATGCTAGGTACAATAATGAAGATGATGAGTATCCACCTCATAGAAAAAATGTGAGCTTATACACACCTTTAGACGGAGGAGCAGAATTAGCTGGAAGTGCAATTTATATCGATGTTTCAAATCAAATTGAAAAGATAATAGCCTGCTTAGATGTATATAATGAGGCATATGGAGAATGGCCAGTCAAAGATTTCGTAATCTCAGAAACTGCAAAAGCAGGAATGTTTCTAGGAGCTAAACATGCAGAAGTATTCAGAAAGATACTTACTCGAAAGGCTAGTTCATA
This sequence comes from Candidatus Heimdallarchaeota archaeon, assembly GCA_016840095.1. Classification (GTDB taxonomy): domain Archaea; phylum Asgardarchaeota; class Heimdallarchaeia; order Heimdallarchaeales; family Heimdallarchaeaceae; genus UBA460. The sequence continues at coordinate 14,256 of JAEOSZ010000016.1, read as the reverse complement.
CCTTGAATGATATTTATTTTTCAAATACTAGATAGTTTTCTTTTTCTACTCCAAAGATAGAAATTTCTCCAATTTCAATGTATTTTTTCTTTTTACCTTCTCTAGTAATGTTGAAGTACCAAGTATCTCTAGCTTTCTTTTCTCCTTCGATTTTAACTAGCTCATAGTCTCCTTTTTTGAATTCGAGAGAATCTCCATCATCTAGATAAATTTCTCCTTCAGCATTAGAATCCATTGGATATACTCTCAAAGATATTTTTGAATCAATTATCTCTCCTGTGTGTTGAATTGGTTCATTTATGAAGGGAATGATTGTTCCAGCTTTAACGAAAATTGCAGTCTCCTCAAGTGGAATATCAACTTCATGGACTTTACCACCTTCAAAGACATTCTCACCATCAAAACTGAACCACTTGCCTTGTGGAAGATATATCTCTCTTTTTCTTCTTCCTTTTTTCAGAATCGGAGCAACAAGAAGTCTATCTCCAAAAAGATACTCTGTTTCTGACCATTCTGGCATATGTGACATTGGATCCTTTGGATTATCTATCCATAGAGCTCGAAAAGCAGGAATACCTGTCATGCAAGTTTGTCTGATGCTACTGTAAATATATAGCATCAATGAGTATCTTAGCTGGATTGTTTTTCTTATAATTTCTTCTGTTTTCTTTCCAAATACCCAAGGTTCTTGGGAACATTTCTTGTTTATTGTGTGATTTCTGAAATATGGATATAAAATTCCAGCTTGATACCAGCGAGTTAGAAGTTCTGCTCCTGGTTTTCCAGCAAATCCACCAATGTCTGGCCCAATCATCACTTGTCCTGAAGCAGCCATATTTAACAACATTGGAATACTAATTTGCAAATGATCCCAGCTAGCTATATTATCTCCAGTCCATGTTCCAGCATATCTGTGAGTCCCCAAATAAGCAGATCTGGAGTTGATGTAGATTCTCTTGTTTAGTAGGATTTTTTCTAAACCTTCGTAGGTCGCTTTTGCCATTAAATGTGCATATTCATTGTGAACTTCCTTATGTGGACGAGGTTTTCCTTCTCCCGGATGTATAACATCATCATCAATAGTTCCTTTTTCATTAAACACTGATGGATCATTCATATCAATCCAAAATCCACTGATTCCAACATCAGTTAATGCTGTATAGTGACTTCCAAACCAATCTCTGGTTTTTATTTGTGTGAAATCAGGAAAATGACAATCTCCAGGCCAGACAGGACCAACATATACTGAGCCATCAGAATTTAAACAGAAATGACCACCTTTCAAACCTTCTTTACAAATTCTATATTTAGGATCAACTTTTACACCAGGATCAGTCATTGCCATTAGTCTAAAACCTTCTTCTAGAAGGTCTTTTGTCATCTTCTTTGGATTTGGAAAGTGTTCCTTATTCCAAGTAAAAACTCTATAATCATTCATGTAATCTATATCTAAATGGATATAATCACAAGGTATGTTTCTTGTTCTGAATTCGGAAGCTAATTGTCTTACCTCTGATTCTGGATAATATGACCATCTACTCTGATGGTGGCCTAAAGCTGAGATAGGTGGAAACGGTGCTTTCCCTAATAGATCAGCTAATTTTGTTAATACTTTGTAAACTGAAGGACCAACAACTAAATAGTAATTGATTCCACCACCGTTTACATAATATTTGGTAGAGCATCCGTTAATATCGTTAATCTCAATTTGGCTTCTGTTTGGATTATCATAAACAACTGCATAGCAGAACCCATTTGAACGAACTACTATTTGTATAGGCTGTGTTTGATATAATTTTTGATCATCTACATCGTAAGAGAAAGAATCAGTATTCCAGAAGGATATTGTTTGGCCTTTCTTATCTAAAGGTCCTCCCTTTTCCCCAAAACCATAATAGTTCTCGCAAGATACATCAGGTAATTTCTCAGTTTTATACCAATCTTCTTCATGATAACTTGGAAATTCTTCCTTAAATATCTGAAATCCAAATCCATCTTCAAAGCTAAGTGTTCCTTTTTCTTTATCGATTTTAGAAACAATGAAAAGATTAGGACCTGATTCTTGTGCAATTATAATTTCCTCTGTTTCTTTGTTAATAACTAAAGGAGGAGGATTTTTGCTCTCTAAAACAACAGCATCTGTAGTTGGGATATCAGAGAGTTTTTTAGAAATTCTCACATTGATAATACCATTATCTACAGATTTAATCAGGAGTTCTCCATTCTCTAAAGCTGCTTGAAAATCATACTTACGCACTTTACTAGATGTTATTTTATTCATCTTGGTCCATTTCGTATCATCTTCAGGTAGAACTACCTTGTTGTATTCAATCATCTTTCTTCTGAAGACATTATTTATTGCAAATTTTGCTATCCAAAATGGAACTTTCCCAATCATTTCAGAGGACATTCTAGTGTACATTATTCTATGAATTCAAAAATTTTGTGAGAAAAACCCTTTTTTCACACAAAAAGATAAACTACTAATCCAACAAAGAAAGCAACTAAGGTAACAGAAGCTGCAGTAAATGAATTAGCAGGAAGGATTCTCAAATCAATAGTCCATTTTGTATAGAATGGAGCTAAAGGTTTCATCTTTCCAGAAAGTAAATCCATGAGATAATGACCAGTATAGCAACTAGATGCTAAAATGGCAAGTTCTGGGTAAGGAGTGAATATGAAGATAAGAACACTTAATCCACTCACTACAAGAACACCAAAGGGTTCTTGCAACCAAGTGTGATAGATAAAATCATCTCGCTCATCTAGAGTTTTGAAATAAACCTTAATCCACTTTGGAATGTTCCAGATAGGTATATCCTTGAATTGTTTGCGATAATAGAAAACATGATCGTAATCGACTAGAATTCCCCAAACAAACATAACTAGAAGAAGCCACCATATGGGAATGCCGGGATAGAATTGAACGAATATCAGACCAATAAGAACTGATACGCTACCATGAGTCACAGCATCCATGAAGCAAGTCATTCAGAGATGGTTAAAAATTTTCTTACTCGTCCTTTTCTCAAAGTTTATTTAAAAGAATAACCAAGATATCATGATGGATTGCAGCAAATTCGATAAAATCATATCTACACCATCTCTAGGAGATTCAGCTAGAAGAGAGGCACTTCAAGAATTAATAGCTACTGGATGTTTGAAGTCACTTTTTGGACATGCAAAAACATCATCAAGAATAGACTGGGTAAGGAACTATTCTCTTTTAGCTCTAACTAAATTTGCATCAATTAATACAGCAGCTGATGAAGTTGCAATTACATTACAAGATGATGAAATTCAGTTGGATTACTCATTAGATAAGGAAAATCTCAAACTTAAAGCTGCTAAATTACTTCTTCTTTTCCTAACTCTTGAAAACAAACCACGAAAGTTTAAGAAAATAGCTTTAATGGGTTTGATTGCTGGAGAACATTGGGACTATTGTAGAGAACTAGTACAAGATCCAGATACAGAAGAATGGATTCAAAGAACTATTCAATCAGCTCTAAAGACAAAAAAATAAGTAAAGAAAGGTAATTAGATAACTAATTTTGCCTTTTCTTTTGTAAGTTCTTCAGCTTCAGCTGCAGCTTCTTTGAAAATAGATAACTTGAATTTATTATGTAGTGGAGATATCTTTGCTCCCCATTCAGAAACCTTGTAAAGAGGTTTGGCCATCCAACCGAATCCTTTAGCCATAACTGTAGCAGTCTTCAGTTCTTCTAACGTGTTATCATCAAAAGCTCCGAAGAAACTCGCAATGAATGCATAAAGATACAAACCAATTAAAGTTCCAACTAGTAGGATTACTACTGAAGTAATGATTTCTCCTTGCCAAATTAGTCGGAACAATCCTTCAAGTATTCCAAAAAGTATCGCAGCAGAAATCATAGGTGCAATTATTCCTTGCCAATAAAGGTCCTTCCATTTGAATTTGAAGTAATCGTTTTTCCGAATCTGCCACCACATGAAGATGTTCTTGATTATGAGTGCGGGAAAGTATGCAAACATTATAGCTATCATTGGTGATCCAAAAGTTGCTGTAAACCAAGAATGCATTGGAATGAAAGCTACTAGAAGTCCAGCACGAATTACTTGTTCAATTACCCAACTGATAGCCGCCCAACCTGGTCGATCACTTCCTGCGAACATCCAGTCTCCTAACCAGGAGAAGTATCCAATAGAATGGAAGAATAAGAACCAAATAATTAAACCTCCAGCTGGTGCCCACTCAGCTCCTGCTCCTCCTTGAATAAATCGCCATCCAACTGCAGCTAATCCTGCAACTAAATACCAATCAAAGTATGCACTCCACTTGAGAGAACTAACCGTATAGTATCTTGTTAATGCTTTCTTCTTCGCATGGAAGGATTCAGATATCGCTGGTAGGAATCCTTCTGCAAATAAACCGACTAGCATTACAATCATAGCGAAATTCCATGCAATTGAGAAGTACCCTTGCTGTTGTGTATAATTCGGTAGAAATTTCGAAAGCAAGAATAGTTGAATAAACCATCCTAAGGGTGGTAAAATTGCTCCTGACATCCACTTTATACCAAATTTGAATGCTTCTTTAATTTCTGCCATCGTGAAATCTATTCTGAATACCGTTTTTAATGAAAATCCTAGTTTTTTGAAGAATAGAAATCCCACAAGGAACGCTACTATTTGAATAACATAAAGACCTACACTATAACCAATTGCTCCCGCCAAACCATCTCCAAAAATAGGATTTTTCCCTAAAGTGTATCTGAATAGAACAATTATACCATATTGTACCGATATATTGAGTACAGCATATAGTAAAAGATTTAGAATTTGGAATATGTCTATCCGGTTCATTGCTTGGAATAGATACATAAAGACTAAGAAGAACGCAGGCCATTGGAAGAATGCATGAGTAACAAATATCCAAGACATATGGGCTAGAAAGGTATGTGGAAATATGATCGAACCAAGAAACGAAATAAGGAACAACTGCGCTATTCCTGATACCATTTGAAACCAAACGAAGAGTTGAACATATTTGATAGCTTGTTGTGGTCTCTTTACTCTATGTTCACTAAAGAATTTTATGAGTACAATTCTAGTACCAAGATCGAAGAACAACCAGAGTGCCTCAAAGAATCTAATAGTAAAATCATAAAATCCAGCAGCTTGAGGGCTTGGAAGAATAAGTAGTGGAAAAACCAAAGCTGACATTACAGCATTAGGCAGAATGATCAAAAGACCTGCAAATAGTTGAACCAAAAATCCACCTAGTTGTCTGTGCATTCCAACTTCTTCCCATCCTTCAGCTTTCTCCTCTTCTTTACTCATCTCTTCTAAATCTTTATCTTTAATTGGATTCTTCTTGGAATATTTCTTCGCATAAATAAAACCAACAACTGTAACAGCGCTAGTTAAGAGTACAGAAATCCCCAAAGCTACTGTTTCCATTGTATGAGGTACTGGAGAAAATTCCCACTTTGCATATTTAAGAACAGTATCTCCAACAGATGATTTCATTGTTATATACATCAAATAGTTGAAGTATGGCCATTCAATTAATTCAGTGTTGAATTCAGTGCTTGGATAGAAATTGAATGCGTAATGTTTTCTAGATGCAGATCTGCTAATAAGACCGAGATTAGGATCGTCACTTGTAGATGATGTTTCAATTAATATAGTTCCTTCAAGCTGAATATCAGTATAATTCGTTATTGTAGGAACCGAATTCCATTGGATATTATCTATAACTACAGGAGGATCACCAACGAAAGTAGCATCAACAGGGACCGGGAGGGCAGTCCTTCCATCAGCAATGGTTCCATTGGCATCTGAAGCTAAACTAAGTGAAGTTAACAGCGTAGCATTTGCTGCTAGGTTAGAGTACATAAAAATAGCTATTCCACCTGGAAATGCTCCTAACAAACCGATTTCTGCTGTAGTTGGTGCATAATCAAGAATAACTATACAATCGTATCCGCTAATATCAGCTCCAATTGTTTCACTCTCTGTAATCACAAACATCGGATCAAGAGATATACGTGCAAGTAAAGCTTCTTCTATGTCTTCACCTACAACTAGGACTTCTAGTGAGGTCTGTGCTTGAATCTGCGTAGTAATTATACTTGAAGTAAGAACAGCTAAAAGACTGAGAAGCACTAAAACAATGAACTTCTTCTTCATAATACAACCTTATCAAGAAGCAATCTAACTAGTATATATGTCTTATTGAGAACTATGGAAGAAAATCAACAACATATCCTTCTGCTTCTAGAAAGTCCTTATAGCTCGTAAGGATAGCATTTCGGAGAAAAGAAACAGTTTCTGCGTTAAGAGGATGAATCATGGTATTTCTAAGAGTTAAAAAGAAATTTATCAATATTTCATCAAAAGCCTTCATCCTTTCATTAGCATGTATAAACCTGAATTCGTTAATTGGACGAACTTTTTCTTTTTCCCATTCTCTGCAAGATTGTTTGAGAATTGCTTCAATACCGCTTCTATTGGTGTTGGGCATTGCGTGCATTATACATTCAAACAGTTTTTCAAAAATTTCTAGTTGTCCTTTATTGAGCATTATCTTTCTTGAACTTATCATAACCTGGTTGGTTTTCCCTTGATCGAGCTCAAAACTTATACTCATCAAACAACAGTTTCCTTTGGTCATCTATAAATATTTTCGAAGAATTAATCGTTTTCATCAGAAAAAGAGCAGTAAATTGTATGGAGTATGAAAAAAAAATATAAACTACATAAAACTAACCTATTGCATGACTGTTCATTTTCCCAAACCTGGAGATTACACTGAAGAAGTATTTTCTCTTGTGAATAAAAGATTAGAAAAAGGAGATATTCATCAAGTTATAGTTGCAACAACCTCAGGTAGTACTGCATTAAAAGCCGCAGATGCTATTAAAGGAGTGAAATTAATTACAGTTACTCATCAAGCTGGTTTCAGAGAACCTGGTGAGATGGAAATCCCTGAAGAATCTATTCAACAACTTCAAGCAAAAGGTGTTAAAGTAGTTACAGCAACTCATGCTCTAGCAGGAATTGATAGAGCTGTTAGAAAAAAGCATGGAACATGGTTAACTACAGAAATTATGGCAGAAACTCTTAGATTATTTGGTCAAGGTACTAAAGTCTGTGCAGAAATTGCTATTATGGCAGCGGATGCTGGAGTTATCACTTTGGATGATGTAATAACAATTGGAGGAACAGGTAGAGGTGCAGATACTGCATGGGTTGTAACTCCTGCTCATTCTCATTCATTTTTCCAAATGAAGATGAAAGAATTAATATGCAAGCCATAGCAAACTTGTTGGTAGAAAGACATGGGCGTCATTGATACTGAGCTGAGTTTCAACACTATTGATCCAAATTGGATTGCGATTATTGTGGGTGTTGTAGTTATTTTCTTAACTATTAACATTGTATTCTTGTTAAAAGCTCTGAAGTTAGAAAGATGGCAAATTCGAAAAGTAGGGCATATGATTCTAAATTGTATAGCTGCATTCTTTCCCTTATTCTTTGAAAATGTATTTGACATTTTCTTCACGTTAGCCATAGCTATTGGAATTCTCTTTCTTTTATCTGCCATCCCCCAGATTCGTTTATTGCAGAGAATTCTTATCCTCTGTTCCAGAGATGATGATAAACCTTGGTTACTTTTCATTAATGCAATCTTTATGGGAACAACAATGATTCTAATATTGTGGTTTTTTAAGACAGATGTCTATGTTTTTACTGCAGCTTATCTATCTGTAAGTTTAGGTGATGGATTAGGAGAACTGATTGGAAGACCTTATGGTAAAAAAAGATACAAGATCTTTGCTGAAAAAAGCTTAGAAGGATCTATGGGAGTATTAGTTGGAACTTGTATTGGAGTTGTTGTAGGTCTAACTATAGGATCTTTGATTTTGTTGCCTGGTGCATGGTGGAAGATAATTGTTATTTCGTTTATCGGTATGACTTTTGAAGCTTTGAGCTATCTATTTCTTGATAACCTGACTTTACCTGCATCAATAGCTGTTAGCATTTACTTATTATTTCTAATCTAGATTTAGTCTTTTGTTGCCTCAAGAAGATAGGTAGATTTTGTTAAACGTTGCCAAACGACAGCAAAACCAATGTTCTTACAAAATTCTTCTAGTTTCCAAGGAGGTAAAAAAATGCTACTGAACATTAAAACTTTTTCAAAGAAAATTAGAAACTTTGTTTTCCAGTATTCAGGATCATATTCTCTTATCGAAAAACGACTTTTATTGCCCATAACTCTATAACATTCATCTAGTGTTTCTTTCTGTTTTTGTATATGGTGTAGAGTATCATTTGCAAAAATCTGAGGTACGGTACCAGTTCTGAAAGGAAGTGATTCACCTACCCCCTGCAAGAAGAACAGACTATTTGATTTCTTCCTTGCTTGTTGTAACATTTCAAAAGATCTGTCTAAAAGAATACAGCCATTAGTCATCTGTTCAAGCACAAGAGCAACTCTTCCAGTACCTCCACCAAGGTCTAAAAGAATTTTATCTGATTCTAAATTTAGATATTTCTTAAATTCATTAACAGCAGAAGATCTAATTATACTATCATATCTTCCTGCTATTCTAGAGAACAAATCCATAACATCAAAAAAATGTACTTACATATAAATTAAATGAAAAAACAAAAAAGAATGAAGTTTAGCAAACTTCAGTTGGCCATTCTTCATCTTTATACCAGTATGGTTTTCTGATCATTCCAAAAGCATTGTGAGCTGCAATTGCACCTTGAGCGACTGCAATAACAATTAATTGGTATTTTGAAGCGATATCTCCAATTGCAAAGACTCCGGGAACGTTAGTTCTCATTTCTCTATCAACCATGATGTATTTTCCATCGTTTTCTAGACCTATGTCTTCGAAGATCTCAACACTTGTTTTAAGACCAACTGCTAAAATACATTTGTCTACTTCTAATACTCTTTCTTCATTGGAATCGACATTAAATAGAACAGCTCTTTCTAAGTTATCTTCACCTTGAAGCTCTTTCAACTGATGTTTGTAAACTATTTCAGCTAAATTATTATCAACTATCTCTTGAACAGTAGTTTCGGCAGCTCTGAAACTGTCTCTTCTATGTACTAAGTAAATCTTCTTAGCAATCCCTGAAATGGTTCTTACTGCATCTATAGCAGTGTCTCCTCCACCGATTACAGCTACACTAGCACCCTTGAATCGATCAGGGTCTGAAACGAAGTTGTAAACACCTCTATCTTTTCGTTTGAATTTGTTTTCACCCGGAACACCTAATTCAGCAGGTTTTGAACCAGTAGCAATTACGATACTTCTGAAATTATAGCTGTTTTCATTAGTTATAATAGTAAGAACATCATCTTTCTTCTCTACTTTAACTACTCTTTCATCTATTATTTCAGCCTCTACTTCTTGAGCTTGAATAACGAATTCGTCAATAAGTCTCTTAGCTAGAATACTTGGATTACCAGGATAGTTTTCAACAATTTTCCTAGCATATAGTGATGTAACTATACCACCCAATCTGCCTCCTTCAAAGATTGTTACTTTGAGTCCTTTGTAAGCTGCAATGATGGCACAACCCATACCACCTACTCCCCCACCTATAATTCCTAAATCACCATGAAATATGTCATCTGATGCCATAAGTGCCGAAATTCTTTCTTATTAATAATCTTTATGAACTCGACATGTTGAAGCAAAACAATAATAATACTGTAGGGAATAGTGTCCTCTAAATGTTAAGAAGTGATTTTGTTGGAATATCCGTATGCTAAAGATATTGAATTCAAAAATGAGTCAAAGGTCTGTATCTTAATTTTACATGGTTTAGCTAGCACACCTTTTGAAATGCAACATTTGATAGAGTCTCTCTCAAGAGAAGGATATGATGTGTTTGCACCAATTATTCCCTATCATGGAAAAACCTATGACCACCTTCTTTCACTTAAGGACCCAACAGAACTTTATGATTGGGGGAAAGAATTAATTTCAAAGAAAAAGCAAGAATATGAGAAGTTAATTGTTATCGGTTTTTCTTTAGGCGCAGGAATAACCTATGTTGCAGAAACTTCCAATCCCACAGCAGATGCTTACATAGGATTAAGCATTGGGGGTTTATTTTCATGGATGTTAAGGTTGTTCTCGTTTATTTACAGATTCATCAGAATCAAATCTATACCATTTTCGATTGCTAGTGATTATGACAAAACTTTAGTTGATGAGGATTATCTTAAATGGAAATTAGAGAACATGAACAAAATGCCTATGAATACCTTAGTTCATGCAGTTAGGCAGTCTAAAGAAATGAAGAGAAGCGTAAAAAAATTTGTTACTCCCTTCCTCGTAATAAATGGGGATAAGGATTTAGCTACAAGTAACAAAGCTACAGCTTATGTGGTGAAACATGCTTCTTCCAAAATTCGTACTGGATATCTTGTGAAAGGAGGAAGACATATGTTTCTGAATACAAGGTTCTTTGATATTATTTATGATAAAATAAAGGAATTTATTGAAAGGATAATAAGCAATGATCAATCAGAGATTACACACTTTGGGTTGTTATCTTTAAAATAGAAATGCTTTCATTATAGAATGTGTATTTTCTTTGTGTTAGAAAAGACACAAGAAAGTTCATACCTTTCCAAAAGTATACCTTTAACAAAAGGTTAGTTCAATGATAGCTTTGAGTAAAAAAACAATTGTAATTGCAAGTGCAAGTCTATGTGGAGTACTTGCAATAACTGGTCTTTTAATTTCTCTCCCATACATAATTAATCCAAGGGAAGGAATTGATTTTAATCCAGATTCTCTGATTAAAGGAACAGCATCTACATATGATATAAGCGAAACTATTAGCACATCGTTTGGTTCTTACGATCCTGTTCTTGCGGAATATACTCCGAAGGTTAAACCAACACAGATTGGCAACAATCTTCAGAATGTAGATTTTCAAGGTTTAAGTGTTACTCCTGAAATGAAAGATTACTTAGAACAGTATGGTTTTGTTATAGTAGATGAAGGGTATGAGGATATTTATGAACTTTATAATGAAGATTTAGAGTTACCCAAATTTATTACAACCGATCTATGTTTACATGCCTATCATGTGCTCTATGATTTAAGCCTAAGAGTTCTAGAAGGAGAAAGATTCTTTTATGATTTTGAGATTATGCTCCAAGCTCTCAGAGATGACCAAATAGTACTTAATGGAACTGTTTCTGATCCAATAGTACATGATGCATTGAATAAAAATATTGCATATCTGTCTGTGATGCTCTATTTGTTGAATAGTACAACAAACCCAATACCTGTCGAAATAGAACCTCTAGCATCAGCTGAATTGGCTTTAATTGATGCTGGTGAAAGAGCTCCTTCAGCTATCTTTGGGTATGATGAAGACTACACACAATACACTGTTAGAGGACATTATACTCGTAGTGAGATTCTAAGTAATTACTTCAAAGCAATGATGTATGCTGGTAGAATTGGATTCCTTCTTCAAGGACCAATGGGTGAACCTGAGATAGGAATAGAATTAACTAGAATGGCAATTTTATTGATTTCAAGCTTCAATACTACAACTTATTCTGAAACAGTGTGGGACTTCTGGGATAGAGTCTATGAGCCTACAGTTTTCTATGTAGGAGCTAGTGATGATTTGACAGCTGCCGAATATTACCAGATTTGGCAAAATCAAGGTGCTCCAGAAGGAGATGCTTTAGGATCTGAAATTACCATAGAAGCATTCATTGAGGAAGCACAAACATATAGAAAACCAAAAATCAATTCTATGTTCATCTTTGATGCATTTGGTCATTAAAATGTTACTCAGGGATTTAGACTCATGGGACAAAGATTCATTCCTGATTCTTACATCTTTCAACAGCTAGTGCATAATAAAGTTGGAGGAAGATTGATGCCTACAGCTTTAGATGTATTGTCAGTTTTTGGTAGTCCTAGAGCTGCATATTATATGCGAGATGAAGGAACAATTTATCCTGATTATGATGATCAAATTGAAAAATTAAGAAAGGAATTTGGCAATCTGACTGATTATGATTGGACACAGAATCTCTATTGGTCATGGTTATACTCACTATTTCCATTGTTAAAACCAGCAACAAATGGTTATCCAGGATTTATGTTAAGTGATGCATGGACAGACAAAGCTATGATGACATCATTGGGTTCGTGGGCAGAATTAAGACATGATACAATATTGTATGCCAAGCAATCTTATACTTATGAAACATCAATGCCTAGGGTTTTTGAGGGGTATATTGAGCCTTATCCAGAAGTTTATGCACGATTAGCTAGTCTAGTTGGGCTAATGAAAACTGGACTAGAATCGCGAGGTTTAATCAGTGAAGGTTACGACCTAAGTGATAAGTTAGAATCACTAGAATCAATTTTGGATACTCTTGTTGTTCTCAGCATCAAGGAGCTAGAAGATGAACCTTTAACACAAGATGATATCAGCTTCATCAATAATGTAGCTCAGCAAATTGCAGATGTAGCTTCTTATCCTAATCCAGATGATCCTTACGCTAGTGAAGCTGATGGAAGAATGGCTATAATTGCAGATGTTCATACAGATCCAAATACAGGTCAAGTATTAGAAGTAGGAGTAGGAAATCCATTCTCTATCTATGTTGTTGTTCAAGATCATCAAGGAAAGCTTCGATTAACAAAAGGAGCAACATTCTCATATTATGAATTCAAACATCCTATGAATGATAGATTAACTGATGAGGGATGGCATGAGATGTTGGACACTACACCTCCTGATCTACCAGAGTGGGTACTAAATGTTATGCCTATAACCCTTGTCAATTCTGCTGTTCAAGTTTCTAAAAAGGAAAAGTAAGCATAAAATAGAAATAGTGATCCAAAATATAGTATACTTTGGAAGGAAAGAAAGATGTTGAAACAGGATAGTACAATGAAGAAAATAATTGGATCAGCAACAATTGTTATTATAGTAGCAGCAGGTTTAGGAATAGCTTTTCCACCCTTATTAAATATAAAAATGGAGCTAGATTGGAATCCCAAACAATTAATTAACGACACCGCTTCTACATATCAAATTAAAGAGACTGTTTCCACATCTTTTGGTTCCTATCACCCACTAAATCTTAACTTTACTCCTTCAATAGAACCAACATTAATACTGAATAACTTGATGAATGTTGATAAGCAAGATTTATCCCTCTCTCCTAGCATAAAGCGAATGTTGGAAAATTATGGTTTTGCAATTGTTGATCAAGGGTATGAGGACATATATGATATCTACTATGGAGATAAAAAACCCAAATTTATTACAACTGATTTATGTTTGCATGCCTATCATGTTCTATATGATATTAGTTTGAGAATACTAGAAGGTGTAAGATTCTATTATGATTTTGAAGATATGCTGTTTGCTCTCCGAGATGCCCAAATTGCTCTCAATACAACTGTTTCTGAATTTGTTGTTCATGAAGCAATTAACAAGAACGTGGCATATTTGTCTGTTATGCTCTATCTCCTTAACGAAACTAACACTATCCCCTTCGAAGTAGAATCACTTGCTCTTACTGAATTGAATCTTATTAACAATACTGCTGTGGCTAATTCAGCTATTTTTGGATATGAAGAAGATTATACACAATACGTAGTTAGAGGGCATTATACCCGTAATGAAATACTTGCAAACTACTTCAAAGCAATGATGTATGCAGGCAGAATGGGTTTTCTAGCATCTGGACCCCTCGATCCTGCACTTGGCATAGAACAATCCAGAATGGCATTGCTGTTGATTTCAAGTTTTAATGAGAGTATTGATACTTCAACAGTATGGGAGTATTGGGAAAGAATATACGAACCTACAGTTTTCTATGTAGGAGAAAGTGATGATTTATCTGCAGAAGAATATTATCAGATTTGGCAGAGTGTTGGCGCTCCTGAAGGGGATATATTAGCTAATGAAACTTTGATTGAAGAAATTATTGTTGATATTGGATCATATAGAAGGCCACAAATAAATTCGATGTTCATTTATGAAGAACAAGAGTTTTCAGACGCTACACTAGGTTTCAGATTGATGGGTCAGAGATTCATTCCTGATTCTTATATTTTTCAAAACTTAGTGAACGACATGGTTAATGACAGGTACATGGTGACTGGTTTAGATGTTTTTTCTGTTTTTGGTAGTCCAAGAGCTGATTATTACATGAGACACGAAGAATCATCATTCCCTGGTTATAAT
>JAEOSZ010000155.1 GCA_016840095.1 Candidatus Heimdallarchaeota archaeon | reverse complement strand
TGAGGATGCTACTTAATACAACAATTAATGGTATTGAAAATTCTGGAACAACGACTAACGGTGTAAGACCTTGAACATCTGTTGTATTATAATAAAAGTATTTGTCTAATGAAGAATTGTATTCATACCAATGTAAAATAATCCCTGTATTCTTCTCGTAAAATAGTGTTCGGTCACCTATCGGGAATAGTGTTCCAAGAGATGGCATATCAACTACTACCTCATCATGATAAACCTCAATTGTTTCAAAATATTCTGTTTCGCTGATATAATAATCCGTGTATCCTACTACTGTTCCATTATATTGTCCATATAGTATCTCTTGTCCCGTTGTTGCTTGTGGGGATATGGCAAAAAGGGTGTATGGCATCAACTCTGCATAACCAGTAGATCCCATTAGGAAAGCAAAAACTCTCATAGATACAAGATCATAAAAGCTCTCTCCTGGGTCTATATCCTCATAAGTATAAGTAGTTCCATTATAAATCACTTTTAGGTCATCTTCAGTTATATTCAAATCTACCGAAATATCAAAATACACTGTGACATTATATTCTGTAGATTCATAATAATAGGATGATAGTCCAATTGTTGTTCTATTTTCTTTGAGAATTAGATTTGTTAGATATTCTTTAGTAGTATTATACTCAGTATAAGGTTCAGAATGTACTACAGACCATGTTAATTCAATTATATCCAAATCATAGAATGGGTCATGCCAATCTCTGTCTACACTGAAATTGTACGAAACGAACACATTTTGATCAAAACCTGCTCCTGACACGTCTATTCCTTCTGTTAATTCAAGTAAGTTTGGTGCAACTTCACTTCTTACAGTTAATGATGAAATAAGGAAGATTACAAAAATACATGTTATTATTCTATTGTTATTTTTCATTTGCATCAAATACAGACATTCTCACCTCTACTAATAAATCCTTCTAGAGATAAAGAATGTAAGAATTATGCTAGAACTGATTTTAAGGCTTTAAAATAGAATCCTGTGTAACAATTTACAGTTCGAGCTCTTCAAATATTTGTCTTTTAAATCTATTTATTTCTTTGAATTTTTTCTTCAATAAACTTCAAAATGAAAGAACACAAAAGATAAGATAGTTTTACAACTAAACTAGAGCTGATCATATACATCTCCAATTGAATTTCGTGTGTTATCTGTATTTATAGTCAAAATCAGGTGGGATATACCAAGATCTTCAAGAGTAGATATCTGATTTGTGATTTCATCGATAGTCCCAATGATACGGTCTTTTTTAAATTGGTCCATATCTGGTTTAGATCTACCTAATTCAACAAATCTATTCATGTACCATTTTATATCTTGATCTATTTCTTCTTGAGTTCGACCTGTAATAATAGCTCTAATAGTGGTATTCTCGATATCTTCATATTTTCTGCCCACTTCATCGCACCAATTTGCTAAGACATTCAATTTGTGTTCTAAAACTTCATTTGAAGCTTCTATATTGCTCATATCCGCATATTTTGCTACTAATTGCAGAGTCCTTTTTTCTCCCCCTCCTCCAATTAGGAGTTTTGGGCCACCCAAAGTGTAAGAAAGAGGATTTGGTGGATAATTATCTAAGTTAAATCGCTCATTTGTTGCTTTTTCATTATTAAATAATGATTTCAATGTTAGAATATAACTTTCAAATTCCTCAAACTGATCCTTTGTTGTCATTCTTTTGAATCCAAAATTTTCTCGTATCTGATTAGTAGTTCCTAACCCAAGTCCAGCAATTACTCTTCCTTTTGTAATATGATCTAAAGTCATCATAATTTTTGAATATAAAGTAACAGGTCTGATGCTATAAGGGCTAACTAATGTACCAAATTTAATATTAGTAGTAAGTTGGGAAAAAGCAGCTATAAGCGATAATGTTTCATAATGAGGGTAAATAGAGGGATCAGTTCCAGAGAATAGTCCATCAGATATCCATAAACTTTCGATTCCAATCGCCTCATATCTTTTAACTCGTTCAACTAAGACATCAAATCGTTTGTTTGGATTAAAACTTGATTGACTGAAAAGATATATTCCAAGTTTCATGTTAAAAAGCTAACTAGAAACTTTTATAGTTTTTTGCATAAAGTAAAAAGTAATTCTACCAATATATACTGCCATTTTTAGAAATATGCAGTAGTTTTAGATTTAATTCAACTTGATTTATCAAAAAAAAGAAGAAGTAAGAGCTTCTTTACTTCATTTTTTCCTATAACTTAGTCCAACAAATGTTATTATACCAAATAGAATAAAGAATATGCTTGCGAGAGATATTGGCAGTTCTGGAATAATTATGTAACTTCCAGTACCAGGATCACCTGTAGTTAAACTATCTTCCCAATCACCTGCTGTATCTGTGTCAGTTGCATTTGTTCTTCTAATAGTTGTCCACGAAGCAGATAATGAAGACCACTCTACATCTCCTCCTTCCCATGCAACATAGTCTACTTCAACACTATCATTGTCATACAATGTAATCCTATCTCCAGAATTACCTAGAGCAACACTGTTCCATCCTCCACTTTGGTTAGCATAGTATCCATAGAGGTTGAAAAAGCCTGTTTCATCGATAGCAGCAACAAAATATCCTTTTGCTGGTATAACTCCTGTTAAATTAAAAGTATCGTAATTGTCTTCTATTATCCAGTCAGTTATATTGATTTCAGAACTTGTTGGATTAAACAATTCAATCCATTCTTCTATAGAATCTGTACCTGGAGTGTCATATAGTACTTCTGTAATAATAACTTGGTCTCCAGCAATAGATGAGTACCCAGAAGGAATACAGGCATAACCAAATAATCCTAAGAGTAATGTTATTGTGAGTATTTTTGAGATTTTCATGAAATGTACGTTAAATATACTAATAAATATACTTTTTGCCTTTTTATTATCAACTTTAAATACTTATTAAGAATTGTTTCTGAAAATCTAAGTGCCCTCAGAAATGAACAAGTCTTAATTACAGATTTTCCCAACGAATCAAATAACTACATACCCATTACTATAATCAGAAATCAATATTGTTAATGATCTATATAATTACGATAAAAGGATTTGAAGTACTCATGTCGTTCTTAATTTTCCCATCTTTTCAATTCTATCATATTTTTTTCTTTGAGATTTAAAGTGTACTACAAATAAAGCATCTTCTAAAAATGATTTAGAGGAAATTAAATCTCTCTCAGCATATCTAAAAACTTCAAATACAAGAGGTAAATGACTTCTTAAAATTGTATCTCGGAACTTAGCAGAACCAAAAATAAACCCCCCTGAAACATGAAGATAAATATGAAGTTCATATAGACCATTTTTTTTCTTCCATTCTGCAAGCACTTCATCTCTCATGAAACGGACAGATAGTTTCTTCAGTTTATTTGAATCATATTCACTGCCAATTGATAGGAACAATTCACCTGTGAAATCTGAATGAGTTAATGTATACTTCCTCGAGAGAATATCAAGCTCTTCCTTATCAAGATATAAAACTGAGAGTTTTTCTGGATTAAATTGTGTCATTCAAGATAGATATTAATTCTGGTGTAATAAATTATTCTAATTTTTGAAAATTAGTTAAGATGTAAACCAAATCATAACGAGTCATTTTAGGGGATGATTATTATTTCTCTACATAATGTTTTTATTTATTTTCACTCAACAACATCTAGTGAACTAAGTGAGACTAGCTTTAATATGAATGGTGTCTTTCAAATTAGCCTGATTAACTCACTGGGGTGCATATCTATGTCAGTAATCTTTGTTATTATTAATAGAGACAAGTTCAGAAAAACTTGAAGGAAGTCAAGTGAATGTTGGTTGTTGAATCGATAATAAGAGAAAGGAGAATTGAGTGAGATTATTCAAATTTGTAGTAATACCATTTGAATTTACAGTATTCCTCAAAACCTATTCTTTTGTAGATATTATAACCCATAGCTGAACTTTGTAAAATAGCTTCTTTATAACCAAGTTCGAAAGCGTACTTAAAAGCAGCTACTGTCATAGCAGTACCAATTCTTCTCCCTCTAAATTCTGGTTTTGTAATAATTAGGTATATTCCTGCAACTTCTTTTTCCAAAACTAATGCAGCTGTTGCTACTGGTTCATCCTCCCAATATCCTGTAAAAGCTACATATTCCTCATTTTGAAGCAAGAATTTTTCAGATTTCAAAAGATCTTCTCTCCTATCTTCAGGTGTATTCATTCCAGCAATAAAAACTTCCACGAAGTCTTCAACTTGATTGATTTCTTCTACTAACTCTATTTTAAGTTCAAGAGGATTCTGATAATTCAGATTCAAGTCATTCAAATTCATATACATTCCTGGAGGTTCATCTACTTTCTTGAAACCAAATTTTTCGAGATGAATGTCTAAATCTTCAGGTTTTGAATTTGGCCCTATCCACCAAAGAACAGGAACTTTTCTTTCTATGAACGGAACAAGAGTAGTTCTAATCTGTTCCATCACATCAATTTCAAAGTTTGCATTTACTACAGAATTCATGTATGAAAACTGAAAACCAGTTGCAATTTGAGTTTTGGTTTGATCATGTACAAAGACTGCATCTTCTAAATCTCTCCAAACAGAAAGAAAAGCAGCAACATTATTTTCTATTTGCTTTATCCTATGATCCATTAACTCCTTGTTCATGATATAAGTTTCCTTTCAGTTAATTCTTTAATTTAATCTGATATTGCAATACTTTCTGAAACCACTCTCAAACACTTATTAAGATAACTTTTGAGAGTATATATTAGATTTCATTTAATATATGGATCAAAATATCTTATAGAAAAAATAATGATAAAAATAAATGATTGAAGTTAAGAATTACTTCTCTCTCTTCAACCTTTTCTTGTTTGTTAAAATAACAATTGAAGTTAAACCCATCAAGAGTACAAATGCAGATACTGGATAACTTGTTTTTATAATAGAGTAAGTTCCTGCACCAGGATCACCCAATGACCCACTGTCTTCCCAATCACTAACTGTATTTGTGTCAATCTCACTTATCCTTCTAATAGTCGTATGTGTAGCATTAACTGTCCATCCTGGCTCTTCTTCTTCCCAAGCAACGAAGTCTACAACAGCATTTGCATTATCACGTAATGTTAACTTATCACCTGAGTTTCCTAAATAGAGACTGAGTCCTTCTATATCTGGATTAGAACCATATAATGCATTGAAACCAGCTGTTACTCTGGCTACAACAAAATATTCTCCTCCTGAAATAATTCCTGAAAGAATTTTGAATGTATCAACATTGTCCTCTATTGTCCAATTTGTCAAATCAACATCTTTCTTTGTTGGGTTGAATAACTCAATCCATTCTTCGTCTGCATCTGTTCCTGGAGTATCATATAGTACTTCTGTGATGATAACTTGATCTCCATCAGGAGAAGAGTATACAGAAGGAATAGCGAAATAACCAATTAATAACAGTAGAAACAAAGTTATTGTTGAAATCTTTGTAATTTTCATAACGAGAATATATAATTTTCTTATACATATACTTTTTGTCTACCTATTTTAAGCAACTTTCTTCTTCCTTAACCTAATGATAATTAGTGTACTAATTAGAAGAATAAACGTACCAGCAAAAAGCATGGAAAATTCTGGGACTATAGGTTCATCATGAGTTTTAATTGCAATACTATCTGATTTTTCCCCTTCATTACCAGTTGAATCTACTGCACTGACCTCATAAGAATACCAGGTATCTGCTGCTAATCCGGTATCTGAATAAGTATTCCCTGAAGACTGACCTATGAGTAATCCACCTCTATAGATATTATAATGGTCAAGATCACCTTCACTATTTGGACTCCAATTAAGATTGATTTGAGTAGGACTTACTCCATCACCATCAAGCCATAATACTTTAGCTGGAGCTGTAATATCAATACTATGTTGCATTGCATAGACATCAAGGAAGAAGTCTACACTATAATGGTCTGAACCTGTATCAGCTGAAGCTGTATCTCCAGTGGTAGAATTGATAAGATAATCCGTAAGGTAATTGTTTGCAATTATGAAATCTATTCTTGATTCATAAACTGGATTCTGATGTCCATAGGTATAACCTGGATCAGCTGGATATAGAGATCTAAAAACATCTGTAAAGACATGATTTTGAGAAGAATACTGACCATATGTTGGGTCAGCTGGATCAAGCATCATTGTTAATGGTCCATAACCAAGATCTCCTGAAGGAGCTAATGTTCCAACATCAAATGGAGAAAAGGAATTCAAATCACCCATATAAAGGATAGGTACTTCACCTAAACTGTCCATGTAATTGATAATTCCCTCTTGTGCTAGTTCTCTCTTCTCTTCATTATCTGCTCCACTCATAGCTTTAAGATGAGCTCCAATAAGATACATTTCTGTTCCAGAGACATTGACTCTCCAAGACATGAAATCATGAGAAACATCATATGCTGTTCCATTATCCAATGTAACAATTGGTATCTGTACTGAATCTAATATCGGAAATCTACTCATGATTG
>JAEOSZ010000015.1 GCA_016840095.1 Candidatus Heimdallarchaeota archaeon | reverse complement strand
TCAGAGGAGGAGGTTAGATTATGTATATCGATACTCATTTACATCTCTGTAATCGCTGGTTAGATGATGTTCGTCGTCCTAAAGCTATTGCAGATATTGATAAAAATAAAATAATTACCTGGGCACAGTCCTGGGATATTCCTTCGTATATGAAAGCTTTAGAATACTCGAAAGAGTCTAAATATATTTTTCCTGCTTTTGGTGTTTTACCTTGGGAAGCATTTGATTACAAAGATAGATTTGATGAAATAATTAAGCTTTGTTCAGAAGCTCTCATGTTAGGTGAAATAGGTTGGGATAATCAAAATGCTAAAGATAAAAGAAGCATACCTTTGCAAAGACCTATGTTGGAAGTTTTTCTAGAAGCAGCTGAAAAATACAACCTAATTATGAATTTGCATTTCAGGGGAGGTCTTGAGAGAGATGGTTTTGAACTTCTAAAAAGTTATGATAGCAAGAAAGCTATTATTCACTCCTATTCTGGACCACCTGAGATGATTAAGGAGATTAATGAACAAGGTTTCTATGTTTCATATGGATCTTCAAGATATGATAAACTCACTCCATCTCAAACAAAGTTCTTTAGAGAAAGAATTACTGAAGTACATGAAGATCTGCTAATTATCGAAATTGATGTTCTAGAAAGAGGAAGTAGTTTTAGACCACCTTCAGTAGTTTTTCCAAAAATCTTGAAAACTATAGCTAAGTTCAGAAAAACTACGTCAGAAGAAATAGAAGAAATGAATCAGCGAAATGTTTTGAGATTAATTGGTGATGATCCTAAATTGCAGGAAATGAGAAACTTAATTGTATAGAAGCTTTCTCACAATCTCTTTTTTTCTTTAATGGTCCTTTCCTTTCCTAAAAGCTAAGAATCGATAAGTTAAATGTTCGAGGTATAACTCTGGATCTGTTCTACGTGGTCCAACTTCAAACAAGATCTCTTTTGCCATTTCAAGTTCTTTTTTGAAAAAGGCAGAAACTACTTTAGAAACAATCTTATGCTTTCTTGCAAAAGAGTTTTTGTAAAAATCAATAAGTACTCCAGTGATTGGGGGAATATATTTGTAAATACTATGCAAGAGTTCCATTGTTTGAATAATCTGATTAGTTACATCAATATTCTCTTCTAGTACTAAACCTCTTTCTTTAGCACTATCTAAGTAGGAATCATAAATGTGCATTTCCTTGAAATCTTCTCGTTGATCCTTTCGAAAATGAGATCCCAGAACTAAATAACCACCATCTTTCAAATATTTGATTGTCTGGTCGAGACCATACTCTACCGGAAAATAGTTGCTTGATTCACTCATCAAAACTACATCAAATTTATCCTCAATTTCAAGATCTTCGAATCTAGTTTTGATAAAATTTATACTTTCATATTCTGGAAGAATGTTTTCTGTAAAATATTGTTCTTGGCTTGGCGAAGGAGATATACAAGTAACTTTCATCCCTTTCTTTGCCATATACTTAGCATTATCACCAACTCCTGCTCCAACATCCAAAACAGTCTTTACTTCCTTAGGAAACATATCAATTAGCTTCACTGTATAGTTTTTTTGAGCTTTTGACACTTCATCAAGATTTACAGGTTGTCCTTTTTCCCATATTCCTTGATGAAGAGATTTCAAACCTATTCCTTTTACATAGATTTCCAGATCTATACTGTCTTCTAACTTAGTCTCTTTTGTATATTCTGTAAAATCGCTTTGCCCTAGTAACCACCCTTTATCTTTTTGCTTTGAACGTCTCATAAATTCACTAAATCCCAATAAATGATTTACTAGTTATATTATGTTTAGAGGAATTGGAATGTTATAAAATTCACAGTGAAACCCAAAACTGAAATAAATGAGAATACTTCTAGTCTAGTTTTATTTCAAAATCACCATTTTCTTTTTGTAACCAAATAGAATTGTTAAACTATGTCTATTAATCACAAACTAGGTCGCTGTGGAGTTTATTGCGGCCAATATAGAGCCTATAATTGAAAAATTTTACTAAAAGGTAAAGATAAGATAAAAACCATTATAAGAAGAAAAATAGATTTACATTCAATCTAAATTTGATCATTAATATACATTGCAATAAAATAAAATCAATTTTTTTGTGTTAGAAACAACACATTTGACAAAAAAAAGAATGTTAAAAGATAATTTAGAATTACTTATCGCAAACAGAAACAAGAAAAAAATCAAATGGTTATTCTCTAGTTTTTCTTTTCTTTTTTCTTCTTGTAATTGTATAAAGACAAATTATAGAAGACACACTAATAAACAAGTTAGCAGATGACAATAACTCCGTATCCTTAACTCCAACAACGAAGAGATAAACCTCACTTTCATAAATAACTCCATACTCATTTGTGAATATTAAATAGAATTGTACTATATCGAATTCTGAAAAATTTGATCCTAGATTCAAAGTAAAGATATTTTCAGTTTCATTCGTCATCATTGTATAATTCAAATCTCCTCCATTTACACTATATACGAATGTAGTGCTTACATAATTCTGATTTTCAGCTAATCTGATTTTAGCTATCATCTCCTTTCCAACTTTATGATGATTAGCTACTGTTACTTCATATTCTGGGGGGAAATCGAATACAGAAGACAACCATTGCTTAGCTTTAGTTAGATCGTAGGAATATTTAGAAATATCATCATAGTAATAACTACTAAGGTAAGGATTTACAACACTATGAGAGATTATATTTTCTCCTTCGTAAAGCAAATTATTCATTTCTTCTCTATTAATAGCATGGCACATTGCTTTTCGAATAGCTGCTCCATGTGTATATTGTTCTCTATTTGTAAAAGATACGAATTCTGAATCATTAACACTACTTATGAAATTTTTAACAAGATTAAAACCCAAGAATTTAAGGGAATTAGAGATTTTGGAGTATACAGAAAATCTAGGATCTGCTTCCATCAGTCTCCTTTCTGTAGGGAAGGAACTCAAACCAGTATAGTCCAATTTACCCAATTGAAATTCTGACAATTCAGCGCTCATGTCTGGTATAATACGAACATTTATTGTTTCAATATCTAAATCATGATTATTACCATCAATAGCACCAAATCCATGCCAGAATGGGGATTTTGTAAGAGTGGTTATGGAGTGCTTAACATAATAGTCCAACATGTATTTACCGTTTCCAAAAGCTGAATCCGCATAAGCTTCCCATTGAGCTGTATCTTCTATGCCTTCATATAATCCAACACATTTTACGTTTCCACTTGTATAGGAAATTTCACTGCTTGAAGAATTTAAGAAGAATTCAGGTAAAACTGAACAAGATAACCTTGACCAAAAGTCAACAAAAACTTCATTTTCAGGAGTAGAAGGATTTGCATCAATGTGTATATGAAATGCCAACTCATCAATAGGGTCAACATAAATATCTGAAATCCAGTCATAGTAGGATGAATCACGACTGGTCAATGAGTTTGCATGAGCTAATAGCGTGAAAACCACATCTTTTGCAAGTAGTTGTTGATTACTACCATCACTATATTCATCTGATTTAAGCCCTTTCATCAATTCTGATGATGGAATAGAACTTAGTGGAGGAGAACCACTACTTCTACCAATAATGTTATAGGAGGGGTTCCAGAAAATAGAGTTTCTAATATTAAATTTCCAATGATAATCATTGAATTTTGTCCAATCAGATACTATTCCTGTTTTTATTGGAATCAAATCAGGATTGATATTAACAATTGGTTCTGACAGAAGAGAGTTAATGAAGTTAGATGAAGAATCTATAGAAAATAGAGGATTTAAAATCGCCCACTGTGCATCAGCAATATTAAATTCATTGAGAGAAATTTGTCCTTCATGCAACCCATCATAATACATATATGGCAAAGAATCAACTAACCCCCAAGCAAAATCATATCCTACTGTATTGGACCAAGTAGCACCATAACTTCGAGGGCTATAAAGAGGTAACATAGGAACAATAGTGTCCATTAAATGTTCTTGCCAATCATAAAAAAGTAGTTGTCTAGTAGCAAAATCTGAAGTATTTACAGCTTCATTTAATAGATCTTCATTTTCTTGTACGTACGGGATATTTGAGTTTAAACCAAAAATATTCAAAGAACCATCTTCTGTATACACATCTCTGTAATCTGGAGAACTTCCTCCACCAAGCCTCAAACAAACCAGATCATAACTATGAGTAACATAGAGTTCAGTAAGAAGCTGTGACCATTCCAAAAGTTTTATTTCTATATCGAAACCAAGTTCTTCTAGATATTGACTAATTAAGAGACATTCATCACTATAACTTGATGAAGACATTAGTACTAGCTTTACTTTTGGAAGCTCATAAGCTAATGAAGGTTCTAGAAAATCAGTGGAATAAAAACTCATACTTAAAATCATAAACAAGCACAAAGGCAATTTTAAATTGCAAGATCTTATTTTATGAATAACAATAAACATGATGTGTTAGAGTTCATTAAGAAATTTAAGTATTTTGTAGAAGAA
This sequence comes from Candidatus Heimdallarchaeota archaeon, assembly GCA_016840095.1. Lineage (GTDB taxonomy): Archaea > Asgardarchaeota > Heimdallarchaeia > Heimdallarchaeales > Heimdallarchaeaceae > UBA460. The sequence goes on along the minus strand of JAEOSZ010000015.1, from coordinate 9,531 downwards.
ATGTTGTTATTCGTTCTAAGAAAATAAGAGAATTAATATGTTTTGTCTCCTTATCTCACCATTTTCTTTTTATAATCAAAAAAAATTGTTAAAGTATGTCTCTCAGCCAGAATTTAGGTCGTTGTGGCGTCTATTGTGGGCAATGCAGAGCTTTTACAACTGAGGTAACAAATTTAGCAACACAATTTAAAAAATGGGTAGAACAGGACTATTCTTGGCTAAAAGATGCAGAGGATTCCTTTGATTATGATAATTTTTTGAAAGGGCTAGAATGGTTTGAAAACTCTACCTGTACGGGTTGTAGAGCAGCTACTGAAGGCTGGTGTGATGTAAAGAAATGCGAAAAAATACAAAAAAATGAAATAGATAATTGTCTGATTTGTGAAGAATTTGCAGACTGTCCTCATACAGACTATCAGAGAAAGAGATATTCCTATTTATTTGAACGCATTAAGTTCATAGAGAAGGAAGGTTTTGATAAGTTTCTTGAAGAGGAAGAAAGGAAAGGTAAGGAAGGAGTTAGAATACAGGATATTAGAGATTATTAACCAAAATTTAGTAATTTTAAGAGAAACATTTATTAATAGTTCATTATAATGATATATTGATACCTATGAAGAGGAACATTAATTGGATTATTAAAAAACGAATAACAATTCTACAAATTAGTCTGTTAGTAATCTGCGTTATTGTTCCAACAGTTTTATTGGTTCCAGCAGGTAAACCAAAGATCATTGCTTCACTAGTTTCTCTTAGTTTAAACGGAGAGACAAAAGAAGATATACAAGCACAAATTTTGATCGAAAATAGCACAACTCATGAGATGGAGGAAAATTCAGAATTAATCAGTCTTATAGAATCAGACATGATCATTCTTTCAGATCTAGTACAAGGATTGGAAAAAATCAGCAGTTATAATTATTCTTACTCCCCTTTACCAGGACGAATTGATTTTCTTTTAGAGAATATTCATTTTAGAGAAAAGAATTATCTTAGAGAGATTAACTCAATTGTTGAATCAGATTCTGAGATGTGGTGGTATGTAGAAGAGTTCAGTTTTACACCAATTCAAGAAGAAGTAAGTATTGTTGATTCTGTCGACTTTACTTACTGTGGGGAATTTGCAAGATTCAATCTTCGATCCTATAAAACTCCACAAAGCCATATTGATAATGTAACTCTCCAAAGGAATGAGACACTTATTGCTTCATATTGGATTGTAGAGGATGGGAACTGGACTTCTAATGAGGATTTTGTGAATGTAATCGATAATGAGATTTTTTCATTAAGAGATATAATTGTAGGTATTGAAGAGATTAGCAATCCCTATCAAGATAACATTGACACGGATTTTAATGAAACATGGATTAATCAAAAGTATCCAATAGTCTATAATTTGACTGAACCAGTCCCATACGATTATGCAAAATTTCTAGGAGATATTAGCTTACGAATAGAGTTTTCTAAAGGAACAAGTAGAACTGAAAGAAATGCTGCACTTAAAGTGTTTATGAGAATTGTTTTATCTAAATGGTATGTGCAGGATTTCTATGTGTATGGACCTTGTGATTTCGGAGAGGACATGATAAGGTTTTTCATTGGAATGGCGACATTATTTTTTGCTTGTGTTGTAATAATTCCTGTAACCACTTATAGGTTAGTGAAAAAAGCTAAAAGGAGAAAGAAGGATTTGACACACTCCTAGAAGAGGAGAAAAAGATAAGAAAGGAGTACGGATTCAGAAATAAGAGATTATTAAAAAAAGAGAAAAAAGAGATTATAATGGATTAGTTAGTAGAGGGTAAGGATCAACTGAACCAGCATCTCCATCTATAGAATAGGTTCCTGAAACATAATCATTCCAAAAATTCCCCTCAAGAGATATTTCATCGTACCATATTGAAATACTAGGCCCAACGTCTCTAGCTTGACTAGTTCCGCCTAAATTATTATCTATAAACGCATTATGGTGTATAATATTTCCTCCTGAATAACCACCTAGATTTATTCCATAATATTCATTTTGAAGAAATAGATTGTATTTGAATGTGCAATACCATATATAATGTCCAGTAATCGCATGAACATTCTTTATGAAAGAGTTATTAGCGAATGTAAAATTTGAATTACTAAAAATACGAAATTGATCCAGTTCTGAAAACACATTATTGATAATAGAGAAATTTGAGTTTAGGTAAAGATTAAATTCTCCTCCTTTCTCAAACGTGTTATTTAATATAAAACAGTCTTTTGAGTTATAAAAATCGACAATTTCACCACTGCTATTCGTAAAAGTTGTATTTTCAACAAATACTTCCTCACAGAAGATAAATTCTAATGCACGGCTGACATTCAAAAAGGTAGAATTACGGATGAATATTTCATTACAATGGTTAAATTCTATAAATTCGTTCGAACCTTCAAAAACTTGGTTCTCTATAGTAAATCTACTACAGTTTACCAAAAATACCTGACCGAATGTTTCTGAAGGAAGGCTTGTATTCTTCATATTCTTGTAATATACAATTTTCTTGCCATCTAATGTATTGTTCAAAACATTATATGAAAGCATACTATCTGGAGAACCATCATATGCAAAACGAAGTCCTACCCCATACATTTCATTGTTAAAGATCTCCATATCTAAGCACCATTGTACTCCTATTCCTAATCGATTAAATGATACTGTATTTCCATCTACTAATATATTAGATGAATACTCTACAAGTATGCCCTTATGGTTAAAGTTGCATGTGTTATTTACAATCTCTAGATTTGAACTGGTTACTATCCACAGACCCTCGCGTATATTATAATTACAAGTGTTATTGATAATCGTTGAAGAATCCAAAGAATGTATACTTATTCCATAATAGTTATAATAATTTTCGTTACTCAGAATATTGAGATTTGTAGAATAAACAGTAAGAATTCCATCTCCATTATTAATGCAAGTGTTATTTGATATATCTGTTAAACTTGAATTAAAAATGTGGATCCCGTTGGAATTATCAATGAGATCGTTGCTTAGTATTTTTAGTGTTGTAGATTCAACAGAGCCAATTCCTGCAGAATTATCAATGCAAGTGTTATTTACAATATTCGAAGAATTCGAATTAAATATGCTAATTCCATTGACATTGTTTTCTAATATATTTTCCTCTATTGTAATATTTGTGCTTGTTAGAATGTCTATAGCATTCGTTGTATTTGTAATTTCTTGATTCTTAATAGTAGAACTAGTGCAATTGATAAGTATTATTTGACCAAATTGATTAGAGATTAATGTCATATCAATTTGATTAGCAAAGAAACCCAGTTCCTTGTTGTTGACAAAATTGTTTTCAACAGTTAGATTAGTATCAGCTATTTTAAAACCGCCATTTATGATTTGGTTATTTGTCACTGTTGAATAGCGAATATCAATCAAAATAATTTCACCTGAATCTGTTATGATATTACCAACAATTGTACTATTTTCTGAATTATCTACAAAGTAGCCTTCATTTTCAACTATGTTATTTATAATCATTGACGATTCTGAATCCCAAATTCTAATAGAATGGCTTGCATAATTTTCTATTAGTGATAATAAAGGTGAATTAAGACAGATTAAATCGGTAATCTCATTATTTTCTATCTTAGCTCCTAGACTATCTCTTACTATAATACTATAAAAATTATCTAGATTATGATAGAATGAAACAGATGGAGAAATGATTTTGTTATTATTAATTAGTATATTACTAGAGTTCTCTACTCGAATTCCTCTTCCCCCCCAAAAGGGAGAAGCATAGGGAATCTCTATAGTATTTTCAGATATCTTTACTGTATTATCTGCTGTATTTTCAATTACAATTCCGGAAGAAACAATTTCAGTAGGAAGTCCTTTCAAATAACAGTTTTGAATAATGAAATGTTTTGTTGTGTTAGTAACGAATATTAACTCATGTATATCTGATGTTATGTTTAAATTTTGAATCAGGTAAGGGTTTGATTTAGTTCCTCTACCTGGAAATTTATAATTCTCAAAATCTTCATCTCCCCAAATAACGATTGGGCTGTGTTGTTTTAATTTAGTTGGTCTGTATATAACAGTGACAAAAGCAACTGTAAATATTGTTGCAGCTAAAAATACAGAGAGAGAGATTATTATTAGATTTCTTCTTGTTATTTTCATTTTCCTCACTTAGATAATATTTTCATCTGATATGAACAGCTGTGTGATTTCAAATTGAAAGAATATTGAAACGATTTTTGTGTTATTTGGAACTGTTCTACTCTTCTCATTCAACCACCTTTCTTCCTAGATCAGTTATGTAGATCTGATAATTTCTACCCCATTTTTCTCTAGTTATTAGCTCGTTTTTTTCAAGAGAAACCAAGTTTCTGGAAATCTTTGATTTTGTAAACTCAGTTTCAATACACAAATCCTTTTGAGAAATTTTCCCTCCATTTTCACTAATTAGTCTAAGAATAAATTTCTCATTTTCTGTAAGAAGAATCTTACCAATTTCCTTCAATGCTTTTGTTTCTCTTTTCTTCATAAACCAAACAGTTCCCCCTATTCCACAAGCTACTCCTGCTAATGGTCCTAAGATGAATATCCAGACAGGAGGTTTTTTGGGAGGTTCATCAAACTTTATCATTAACCAATTTGTACTTCCAGGCTCTAAATTAGTGTATATCCATTCTATAAATAAACTCCCTCCTCGCCATGTTGGAGAATCTGTAAAAGGGAGTACGGAACTATTTCCTTCATGTATATCGCTGTTTTGAGGTAATCTAACTTGAAAGAATTCAGTCATTGTATAGTATGATCTGAAATATCTAAAGAAGAATTCGTAGTATTCGTTTTCGATTAATTGAACTGTATCAAGTAAGTAGTAGTGAAACTCAATGACTTTAGTTTCATTTTGATCTAAAGCTATTTGAAAATTTATCAAAATCGAATTAGTTGAGTTATTTTTTTCATAATTTGAAATTACTTGATTATCTTCTTCTATATGATTTATTGAGAAAGATTCATTGAACCATAACTCACAGGAGAGTAAAGGTGAGCTCAAGTTATTCTGAATTTCGAAAGTTTCTACAATGAAAACATTTGTTGGATCTGTGAGATCTATACGTGCTTCATGATTATTAATAATAATTTCATGTTGGTTAATTTCAGCAGATTTACATTCAGAGTTATCAAATGAATAACAAACACTATAGTTTGATAAGGGTACCACTAAAGATATCGAAATGAATAGCATTAATATCCTAATGGTTTTTCTATGCAATATTGATTCTATCTTCGTTTTACATAAAAAAACATTTCCTACAGCATTGTTCACAGAAAAATGTAGGTTTTTATCTCTATTTAGAAGCTTGTTGAAACCTTTGTGAAACTATTTAGAACGAAATAAAACTAATGAGGAGTTTTCACTCCTATGAATTCATTCTTGCAAGGTCTTCCAGCACATAGTAAAGCTTCTTTCTTCCCTAGAGTTAGAATATATGACCAGCATATCTCTAAACCCTCTACTTCATGAGAACACATTTGATGTTCGTGATTCTTAAGAGTCTCTCTAATCATTTCATCATCTATTCTTCCTTTATTATTATCAAACCAATTATTCAGATAATTTTGTCTTGATGAATGTACCTTGTCTTGACCTTCCCAGCTATCGTTTACATATGATAGTAATTCAGACGAATCATATTGCATTGTAACACTTTCAAATCCAATATCAGAATATTTAGTTATAGTCTTCTTACTATGAGTTTGAACCTTTGCAATAGTATTTTCTTTATCAACTATCATGTAAGATTCTCCCCAAACTTTAGGCATCTTCTCTAAGAACTTAACTGCTTCTTTTGTAGTTTTGCAGTTATCCAAGATCCATCTTGTTGCAATGTTAAGAATAATTCCTGGTCCAGAATTATCAAAAGTTGCAGATGCACTTGATATTGCCAAACCAGCTTCATTCATTCCGCCATACCTTGAAACAAGTGGCCAATGGAAAGTGAATCCAAGACTCTTTAGCTTATCTTTAGGTGCTGTATGACATACTGCTAAGTTATCTTTCTCTTCCTCTTTCCACTCATGACTTCTGGCAAGGACAGGAAAACCACTCTTTGTATGTTCACCGGAAACTGCATACACTAAACAATTAGTCATTTGAAATCTATAAGGAGTTAATTCTAGAGTTATTGGAACATAATAATCTATATCCAATTGATCAGCTAATCCTCTAAATTCTTCTAGAAGATCAGGAGTATACTTCTTTGCTACTTCTTCATATGCATGAGATTTCTCTAATACTTCTTTAGAAAATTTCGGAGGATAACTCTTAACTTTTTCAAGGGCTTTCCCTATCTGTTTTCCTATCTCATAATAGGTTCCTTTCAATTCTAATTTATACATAATTTCACACACTTTTGCTGAGCTTTGAACACCTATAAAGATGCCCAAAGTTGTTGATTTTTTTCACTATATAAACACGCAAAAACGGTATTTTTTCCCAATCAAAACATGAAAATAAGAATTTCTCACTAGTTACAAGTTTAGCAAAACATAACCTTGAATTAAGTAAGTTATTTGTTTCTGGTTTCAATTATTGTTCTTTCTACTTCTTGAATTGCTGCTATTAGCAGTGCTACTCCACTAAAGATAGCTAAAACAATAGCAATAGCTGTATTATCAGCAAACTTAATTAAAGCTAAAAGTGCTGAACCTACCATTCCAAGTAAACCTACTACAATCAGAACTATGTTTGTGTATTTGATATCATTTATTCTCTTAAAACCCTCAATTGTCATAGTAAATCTTACTAGTATTAATTCAAAAGTTTTTTCCAACCCTATTTACTTTCTTATGCCTATAAATTATTGAACAAACTATAATTCCGAATAAAGTGCTAAAGGCAAAATAATATAGGCTTTTCTCAGTAGGTGTTGCAGGAATAATATGACCTTCTGTGATTGTAAAATTCAGATTGTCTGTTGGTGCGGGATAGGATACTATTGGTGCATTTGGAGACTCCTTCATCAAACTGGTTAAAACATATGCATATTCAATTTCATCTCCAGAACAATAATAGTTTATCAAATCATTTTCTTCAAAAACTAAGTTTTGAGTGATGTTCCACCCATTCTTATCATATATTGCTACAACTATTCCTAAACCATATTGATCTCGTGGAGAGGTTATTTGAAGAGTGAATTCATCTGTTGGAGTAAGAAGCTTCTTCACTTGAAATCCATAGTATTCGTAAAGAACATCAGTCTCACTAAGTCTTGTATCTAAGACTTCTGTTACAGCACTTATTTTGAAATTAGCATTATTTAGTGAATATAGATTATTATAAACGCCTTCTAAATCTAATGTGCAAGCTGTAATCCAATCTAAATATACATCATTGAATGAGACATCATATCCATGATTTGATAAAACTAGTTCTATTGCTTGTATCCCATCTTCTTCTGTATGTATCAGCTCTTGAGCTGCTGCTAAGCCATACTTCTCAGCGAAATAGAAGTAAAACATGTACGAATTAGCATAATGAATTCTAACATCATCATTATCTCTATCAAAACAAAGAAGAGACACTTCAGGATGTATTCGAAAATAATATTCGAAATCTGTTAAATTATAATCTTGACCAGCTATTAGATAAGAATCATTCATTAGATATCCGGTATAATAGGTTGCATATTCTGCTCCTCCTTCTACAAGAAATATAGCTTCTTCTGCTTCATTATTACCCCAGATTAAGTGATTGAATTCATGAGGAATGGTTATCATAACTTCAAACAAATCAATCCTTGGATCAATAAAGATCATTTCTCTCCTGTTTGAATAATAGTGAATTGTCATATCATGAACAAAAGCATAATAGCCTGTAGCCCCTGTAATTTGAGAAAAGAGTATTGTTACATGAGGATCTCCGTCAACATCTCCTGTATTACCATCGGGGTGACCTGCGAATTCAACAGCTTTTGGATAGATGGTTGAATCAAATTCCTCTCTATAAAATTCACAATCATCAATCCATCCTTCAATACCATCTTGTTCAATTGTATCATTATCTACATAAATGTAACACCATGTTCCTACAGCGAGAAGCGTTGCATTTATCTCATAATTGGTTGAAGTGTGAAAATTATACATCCAGAAAATTTCTTGATTTCCAAATTCCTCGAAATTCAGAGTATAGTCTGAATCGAGATTTCCTTTTGAATGTCTAGAATCTAAATCAGTTATTTTCTTTGGGAAAGATGGTTCTTCAATATCTATAATTCCTTCTGCAGAATAAGGTTGATTACTCATTACAAACAAGGTCAAAAACACAAGAAAGAATATTTCCCTTTTCAAGACTATCTAATACTTTTATTCTTCAACACTAATAAAAGTTAGCTGAAATCTTTGATCATCTATACTCTTCGTTTTATCTGTTCTATATTAGCATGAATTAATCTTTTCATGTTTGGAGATAGTGCTGAGATATCAACATCAAAAACCAAGAACGGCATATTGTGTTCAAGATATATAGGCTTGAGAACTGCTTGAGCTATTTTATATGGAAGGCACTGCATTGGACCTGTTAGAATCAAAGAATCGAAATGTGAATCTTCAAGTGTTTCCATCCCTTTTCCTATTGTTGGAATTGCTTCCCCAAATATTAACGGACTAATTAGATTCTTTGATTGAGAAAAGATTTCTCTTAAATCATTGCGAACAGCAAATAGCAAACCTGTTTTTTCAAATCTTTTTCTCATCTTTCTCTCCACTCTATGCATAATTATAGGTGCAATTTGACTAATCAAATACAGTCTAGAAAATCTTGACCATAGAGTAAAATATGCTCTTAATGAAGTAGATTTCTTGTAAGGTACTGTATCCCAAAAATGAGCAATGATATGTTGTAAATTGTAGTTTGTATACAAGACTAGTTCGTAGACATCTGTTGATTTAACGAGAACATTATTCTCTGCATATATCTCTTTAAGCTCTTTTAAGAAAAATGGACTAAAACGTACAAAGAAATCACCACTCACTAGAACTTTAGGATAATCTATTGGAGAACCGTTTCTTGGTATTGTTGCTAGTTTATCAATGAACTTAGTGATGTTTCTATCATACTCTTTCAATGAAGAAGTGCTAGTTAGGAATTCATTATAATACTTATGCAACAGTTCTATACTCCCTTCCTTTCCAACAACCATCAGTGCACTTTCAACTTCCAATACTAAATCTCCTATTAGTAATGCTTTGGTACCATACTTTGCAACTGTCATTCTGCTTGTACCTAAGAAATCAGTTAACTGATCAAATCTGAATATGAAGAAATTCTCCAGTTTATTGTCTTCAATAAATTGTTCTATAAAATGGAAATAACTATGCACAGCACACGGACTTCCACCTCGAATCATAAACAATCCAGTTACTTCTCCTGGCTTTCTAGTCTCTATCAGATGCATAATTTGACCTAAAACTATAGGTAATGGAATACATTCTTTTCCTGAACAGTGTCTTAATCCTTT
>JAEOSZ010000160.1 GCA_016840095.1 Candidatus Heimdallarchaeota archaeon | reverse complement strand
TAAATCCCCTGTTCCCTTCAACATAATTCTTAGTTTTTCAATAGGAGGCATTTTCATTGTTTCATAAATTGCATCCCAACGATCAATAATTTTGTTAGTATCATAACGAATTGCTTCACTAATTAAATTGTCCTTGGTTCTGAAATGATAATTGATTATTCCAACACCTTTGATGCCAGCTTTCTGTACAATTTTGCGAACTGAAACCTCATCTGTACTTCCAGCGTCTCTAAGTAGTTCTAGAGTTGCATCAATGATTTTTTGTTTAGTATTTTCACTAGTTTTGCTATTCAAATTAAACACCTTGATTCTCAATTTTTATTCCAAACAATTTCTCATCTTCTGGCCATTTCAGAATTAGCAGAGCTACAATTACAACTGCACTAACTACAGGTCCAGCAATCCAATTCATTGGTTGAGGAGCTAATCCGTCCCATAGAAATAGGTATGCTATTAATGAGATGAAAGAAGCTACAACTGCAGTTATTCTCCATTCTTTTCGTTTCAAGAGAAGCATAATTCCTGCTACTACAAAACCAAGTATAGTTAGACTCCAGAGTATAAGTCCAATGGCTGTAACAGCTGTTGTCCCTAAAGCATCAGATAATATCCAAGACTGTCTTATCCAACCAACATAATCATTTGTATTTGGATCATAGATACTTAATGTAAATGTAATGTGTATCAATCCATGAATTATCAGGACAGCAGATACTACTTTTTTATTCATTATTTTCACCATTTTTTGAACACTGTTTTGAACACTGTTCAAAAATATATATAAACCTTTTGAAATGAAAGTGGAAACAAAAAAGGAAAAAGGAGAATGAGATTTTATTTCTTCCTTCTGAACAATTTTACAACTGGAATAACAAAGATAGAGCTTAGAAGAAAAATTAGAATGTTTATGTTAGAAAATTCTGGAATCTCAGGAATGGTACCTAATGGATAAGGGTCAACTGAAGAAGCAGATCCATCAATATCATAAGAGCCGGAAATCCAGTCGTTCCAGAAGTTCCCTTCCAAAGATATTGTGTCAAACCAAATGTTATTTGCTCCATTATCACTAGCTTGAACTCCTCCTCCATTATTATCTATAAACGCATTATGGTGAACATTGTTGTTGTCAGATCCTAAAGAAAATTCAATAGCATAATTTATATTTTCTTGGAACAAATTATTTGAAAATACTGAGTCATCATCGGATGATGTGAAAATACCATTATCTGAATTATTAATTAATATGTTATTTGTAATGGTATTATTTGATGTATAAGTGATTTCTATTCCAATATTGTTCTCCGAACAGTTGTTATGTGTAACAATTGCATCAGCCATATTACTCAGCGAAATACCTAAATTATTTCCTACGCAAGTATTCCTTGTAATAGTGATATTTGATGAACCTTCTACATTAATTCCTGCGCTGTTTACTGTAGAGATGATGTTATCTGAAATTGTTGAGAAACCTGAAGAATCATAGATTGACATTCCATTATCATTACTAGTAATCGTATTTCCTGATATATAAGCTCCCCTTCCTCCATTCATTTCTATTCCTACATTATCAGTAATGATGATATTATTGAGAATTTTTACAGTTCCATCTGCCATATAATCATACTTCCCTAAGTAGATTCCAATATTAGTGTCTGTTTTGAGAAAACAGTCCTGTATTACAAAATATTTGGAAGTACTTCCACCAAAAAGTATGGGATACTCTGATGTTACAGTAATGTTGTAATTCTCTATTCTATACGGGTCTCCTGGTGTTCCTGCTCCTGGAAAACCATAATCTGTGAAATTTTCATCATATTCGATAACAATTGGTCCATGAGTAACTAAAGCATGCAAAACCGGTTGGTTCATCTGAAGATTTGTTGAACTAAAAGCTGTAATGTTGTTGATTGAATAATTTAGTGATGATAGTAAGCTTCCTGCCATCAATAGAATTAGTATATTTAACAAAGTTCTTTTGCTTTTTTTCATTTTTTTCATTCCTTATTAACTTCTTAGAATACACTTACTACTTTAACTCGATATTTAACAATTTCCTAAAATACCCCACTTTTAAGGTCCCCTTCTAGGAAATTCTTATATGGAAGCTAGTTGAACAAGTTTCAATATGAGTAAAATAATTAGCAGCTTCTACGAAAAAGTTCCTGGCTTCATTTGGGGATATATTGGAGTTAGTATTCCTGTTCTTGCTATGTTTGTTACAGCACTCATTTATACAGATCCTCTCGGAGCTAGATATTCTTTTTTCAATATGTTTGTTTCAGAACTTGGAGAAAGAGCTGTTTCTGAAGTTGCTTGGTTGTTTAATTGGGGACTGATTCTGGGAGCTATACCATTGCTTCTTTTTATGCTTGGTTTAGGGTTAAAGTACAAATCTATCTTTGGGTGGTTGTGTACAGCTGGTGGTGTATTTTGCTCAATTAGTGCATTCTTTGTAGGAATATTCCCTATGGATTTTGGCAGTGAACTGTACATGACAGGACATGTGATATCTGCTATGAGTTTCTTCTATGGAGGGATGGCAACAGTTTTCCTTTTTTCAGTATTGATTATTATAGATAAGAAAAAGATTTTACCTAAATGGTTGGGTATTTTTGGTATAGTAGTAGCAATTATTTTTGCATTATTTCTCTTCTTGCCAGAAGGAGCTTTAGATGATATAATGATTCGTCCTAGAGATCCATTCTTATTGCTTGCATTTCTTGAATGGTTGGTTGTTTTTGCTATCTTTTCTTGGATATTAACAATTTCAATAACGATGAATGTTCAAAGAAAAAAGAAAACAAAGAAGATTATCGATTTAGGTCACTTTCACTGAGTTATTGTTAATATTCCTAATGTCTGAAATCGAAAAAAAGAAAAAGAGTATTTAAGTTAATTTCTTTTCTTTCTCATTATCAAATATCCAAAGGATACAGAGAATAATGCAAAGAGAGCAAAAGAAAGTATAAAACTAGTTTCAGTTATATTTGGATCTTGAACAGTTATGGTATCTGTAAGTGATCCTGCTACGTTGCAGATGGCTTCAACTTTAATAATATCTCCATGAACCGTAGGTACTGTAAATGTATCTTGATGTTGAGAAGTAGTATCTTGAACAGAATAGGCTTCTGTTTGATTTAATACGTTATTAACACTAATTACAATGTCTAGAATGTAATGTGTTGTATTATCACTAACAGTGTGAGAAACAGTTACTTCTAGAGTTTGAGTACCGAAATCATATTGCAAATCCAAGCTAGTAGGAGGATGAGCAGAAACAGAAGAAGTAATAATAATCGCACTCAGACTGAATACTAAAACTAATAAAAAATATTTCATTTTTGATTTCATTGTATCACATCTTGTTGTTAAATTAATAAGTAGATAACCAACTTATAAAGCTAAGGTAAAATCCAATCCTTTCATCTAAAATCTCAAGATTCTGTCTATTATAGGATTAACATTAATTTCTTAAAATTTCAAAAAGTATAGAAGGGAGTAATTCCTTTTTCCCTTTTCTTTAATTTATCAAATCTTTGCTTGAAGAAATAATTCTGAACTATCCCAATTTGTGTGATGTCTTCTGAGGAATTTATCTAGAGCTTTCTTTCCCAAAAGCTCAATCTGAGATTTGTAACAATCAAGAGAGGTTCTTTTAAGTTTTTCATAACCTTTGATTGAAATTGTTTTAAGATCCCATTCCAAATCAAGATATTTTGAAGGAAGAAGCTTCTCAAACGAATTTCCAGAAATCATATAATTATAGGCTAAAGATGTCATAAACAATTTAATGCTTGATTTATCTGGTTTTTTTGTACCTCGGGAAATAATTTTCTTTCCAAGATAGTGTTTCTTTCTAATTCGAATACTAGCCATTCCATAGAAATCTAAGTAGAAGAGAAAGTTATCGAATAATGCATTGTCAACCATATACATTAGAGATGCTAGAAAAACTTCTACATGATCAAAATGATTACCTATGCCCAATGGAGAGTAGATTTTCGTTTTTGGATTTTGCACAAATATTCTATCTAATTCTTCCTGAATCTCTGAAATATAATGAAATTGTTTGAGTCCTGAAGATAAATCGATTTTGAATACATCTTTGTAGTTGTTTGGTAAAGGTGTTCTAAAAATTCTCTCTTCTAGATCCATCCACTTGTAATCAGCACTGAGCTTATCAAGAGCAGTTTGATCTTCTTTCTTTCTTTGCTCATAATTTGCAAACCTGTGGAATTTTTTTGGAACTACACTGAGATCATGTTCTTTAGTATACACTGTTAATACAAGTACTTCTTCTCTCTCATATACTAGTTTAGCAATTGTCCCACCACAACTTGCTACTACATCATCTAGATGTGGGGAAAGAAAAACATGCTGCATAAATGAAATTGTCAAATTAATCATAAAAAGATTATTGCTTTTCTGATTCTACAACTGAAATTGCTAATTTACCTTTTAGATGACCCTTTTCGTAATATCTATGTGCTTCTACAAGTTCACTTAATGGAAATGTTTTTTCGACTACTCCTTTAATTTTACCTTCCTCAATATGTTTTCGCATGAGGTCTAACCTTTCAGTGTCTACTATTGCAAAAAACGATGATACTCTTTTGCTAAACATAGCCTTGAATAATACTGATTCTAAATCAACTGTCACATAGATACCTTTCTTACTTAAAGATTTTTTACATTGTTTGTACGAAATCTTCTTCCTTCCTACAGCATCAAATATTACATCATATGTTTGATTATTTTTAGTAAAATCCTCTTTAGTGTAATCAATGACTACCTTAGCTCCTAG
>JAEOSZ010000088.1 GCA_016840095.1 Candidatus Heimdallarchaeota archaeon | reverse complement strand
CCATCAAAGGTTGTTCCAACACCTGTTTGATTAACTACAGGTTCATAAATCAATTCTGCTTCATATGGTAATCTAGGAAGAGTTTGCTGTATTAAGTTTAGATTTGTTCTCTCAAGATTATCAGCTAGAACCATATTGGGTTCTTGATAAAGTGATAAGCTAAAAATTACAATAATAAGCACTGAATAGAATCTTATTGTGTACCTATTTCTTTTCACGAAAGAAACCCCATGAAGATTTTTTATTCTAATGTTGAACTAGTTTGTTAATAATTATTTATACTTATTTAAAGTATCAATTAAGCATTCTTATTCAACTTGCTGAAGTTCATACTTTATTTTTGTCAAGTTCAAAAAATGTTTTGGTGAATTGATCAGAAGTGCTGGTGATAACAAAATTTTTCTCAACTAATTTGAACAGTAAGCCTAGAACTTCTTCTCGTGAAAATTCCTTCAATTCATCTAATAATCTCATGATAGATGTTTGTTTGTACTCTGCAAAATGAGCTAATATACTTCTTAATATTATACTCTCACTTTCTATCTCTGCAAGTTTTTGTATATCTACTTCCAGAGGATAAAGTAACCATAAATTGAAAACCTCTGTAACTTTATCCATAATACTAATCTTGTAATAATCTGAAAACTCTTGAGAATATTCTCCTTCAGAGATATCAAATCCAAAAACTAAATCAAACCATTGAACTAAATCATTAAGATTCTTCTCAAAACCGCTTTGAAGATCTCTTTCAACAAACAGATAAAGAGTAAATGATCCATAACTTGTAGAAAGAACTACAAAACTATAATATTTTATTTTTAGCAATTTACTTGTAGAGCTAATTGTTTCTACATCTACTGATTCTTGAGTTTGTAAAACATCACAGATCAGTGATGGATCTAGATTTATTTGACTATTCATATCCATTTCAAAGGTAGGCAAACACTGTTCATGTTGAACAACTAGAATTTTCCTAATCATAAAGACATCTTGAAGGATTTGTTCATAATTCAATTTGGTCTACCTTAGATTCTCTTAACTAGTTATATACTCAATTAGATATTTTAAAATTGTTCAAGTGACAATGAACTTGGAATGATTCAAATACATATATACACTCATAATTGCTGGAATGAAGAGAAGTATTATTGACCAACTAAGAGGAACTCGGCTTTCAGAGATATCAAGACTCAGCTCAAATGCTGAAGAAGATGAAATATATCTCAAATCATTAGGTATTCACCCTACAAATGTTTACTACTTTCTTAAAGGGAGTTATGAGGAAAGAGCTCAGTATATTGCAGGTCCAAGAAGAATGATTGGTTTTAGTATAATTTTCTTTCTTACTTTAGTAGGTGGAACTATAGTTTCACTGATCTATGCGTTAGACGGTTGGATTTATGGGTATATCTTTTTTGGATTAGGAATTTTCCTGTCTCTAATAATGCTTTTTTCAAGATATATTTCAAGTAAAAAGAGAAGAGAAGATCCTTTACTAAAAAAAGCAAAAGAATGTATGAATCATGCAATTCTTAAATCAACAGAATTTCTGCTAGAAGAATTTTCTAAAAGTAGAATAGAACGAGATTTAGGAGAGGAGTTCATTTTTTTTGCATTCTAAAGGAATAGAAATGGACTATGAGGAGATTCATGAGATAATAGCTAAATATTCTCTTGATGATCCAGTAGCAGAAATAATGTCAGATTACATTAAAAGCCTTAAGAATCCTATCCTTGATACTGAAGAAAAAATTGATGAATACATCAATGAAGAATTGGAATACTTAGAGTAGAAAATTCTGTTTGTTCTTTGGAAAACACAAAGATTATATTATTGGAGAATATTAGTTTATCTGAGTTAAAATGAGTAAAATAGTAAGATTTCTAACAACTTTTTTACTTAACATGTTTCCTCAAACTCCTGTAGAATATCAAACTGAAGAAAAAATCAGTTTTGAGAAAGATGGCAGAATGCTTAGAGGTATAAAAGGAAAGAAAGACCAGATAGCAATGATTGAGGGTGTTCATAAGAGAAATGCAGGAAACTAGTTGAACAATTGAATCAATCATCATTTGAGATTTCTATAAAGCCATTAATAGCTAGATTGAAAATCTCAAAAAGAATTTCATCTTCATTCCGATTTCTGAAGTAGTCTATGATTCTAGCTGTAGTGCACTTCTTACCTAATTTTACACACTCTAAGATATCATTACTGGTTCCAGAGAGACTACTTATATCTAAGTTTTGATTTTTTGATGATTGTAAGGGATATAATAACCATAAGTAAAGATTTTGTGACATCTTACTTTTGATTATAGATTTGCTAATTTTGAATAAATCTAATGAACCATCCCAGTTATTTTTCTGTGAAGAAAATGTTATACTGAACCACTTAATTAGATCTTGCATCCCTAATTCAATTTCCTTTACAAGTTCTGTTTCTGAAAAAACATATATTGAGAAACCTTCAAAGTATGCTCCTGTTACAACAAAACCATGGAACATCAGTTTCTTAAATCCAGTTGGTCTTCCGATCATCTCTTGACCAATTGAGGAGATAGCTTGCAGAATTCCTGATATAATAGCAGAATCATATTGTCCTGAAAATTCTATATCCTTCTCATAAACTGGTAAACTTGTTTCATGATGAACTATGAGAACTTTATGAATCATAAAAACAGTTTGATAAATTGCTCTGAGTGTATTATATGGCATATACCCTTTATCTATAGTTCTTATAGTATCTGACATTTTGAACCCCCAGATAGTTATCTAACCTACAAGAAAAGGTTTTATCCGACCATATTTAAAAATCTTTTGCGGTAACCTTTATTTCTCGGGAAATTTGTAAAAATAAGGGAAAATAATTAGCTACTTATTTCCAAAAAACCATAATATTTAGAATTTTATTTAGATTGATTCATTATTAATATCAGAAAATAAATTGTAAGACCTACATAATCAGTTCAATTAATAATCCTAGATCAGACCTATTGTATTGATTCAATTATTTTTTGTACTTCCAAAACAGATTTTTCAACTGTTTTTGTGCAAATATCTAATCTTACTGGATCTAATGGATAAGAATCATTAAGTTTTATCTCAGGATAAAGAAGTTCTGAACACAGTATGGTTCCAAATTCCTTTCGAAAAGCTGTTTTGAAAACTTCAGTTTTTTCTAATATCTCTTTTTTAGTTAGTCCTTTATCTGACAAAATATAGCACAGTGCTGCTATTGATCCTACAACAGATCCGCAAACTAATCTTTCTCCAAGTCCTTCACCAAAGGAAACAAGGGATTTGAATAGAACTTGACTAGCTTCTTCATATTTATAAAAATCAAGTATTCCACAAGCTGTAGCCATAGCACAGTTATTATCTAACCAATGTTTTCTACTAGTATTAATAATATCAGTCAAAGAACCATCTCTAAGAATGGAATTTTATTACACTCTTATTAAAACTTAGATTCACTGGACTATCAAATAAGAATCTACCTTCTTGTTATGTCTCCCTTCTTGGAAGT
>JAEOSZ010000142.1 GCA_016840095.1 Candidatus Heimdallarchaeota archaeon | reverse complement strand
TAATAATCAAGATACTTAGAACTACACTTGATAATAATTTCTTTTTCATTTAATTCTCACCCTATGTGAACGATATCTACTTGAAGAAAGCTCTTTATAAAGTTGTGGGGAACGAAAATAACTTGTAAAAATTTGAATGATTATTATTAAAAATCCTCTTCATTTACAGCGTTTTTAACTGTTCTCACCTAAGATATCTCTTGATTTGTACTTCCATTCTTGAAATACTGTTTCATATTTTTCAGTAGGTAGTTTCCATCTTCTACTATACATACGATTAACTACAAACATTTCTTTTACTTCTTCTTTGAAGAAATTGTTAAACAAACTCATACAATCAAATATCATCTCATTGGGTATTCTTATTATAAACTGCAATCCTTCTTCATTTTCATTGATGTACTTCTGACTATATACTTCTGGAAATATTGAAAGCTGTTCATGAATTTTCACTTGTTCTGAAGTCTTTTTTGTTAGAAAAAGAACTAGATTTGATAAACCAAAAACATAATTTGGGTTTACTCTTGATTTGAAATAGTGTCTCTTACGTAAGTTCTCTACTTGCTTTTTTACTTCTTTCTCACTTAAATTAAGATCATTCTTTATTGCATTTATTGACATTTCATTGCGCATAAGCATATGATTAAGAATTTCAATCCCAATCTTGTTAAGATTTAACTCTTTTTTACCAACTTGTTCAAATTCATTAAATATAACTGGTATCTCTGTCTTCTCATGTTTCTCCTTTTCTAAAGAAGTAACAAGTTTGTAATAAGGTAGATCCCAGTTAGCATTCTTGTAATTATAGTTAGAGAAGTTCAATGATTTTAAACGACTACTTAAATCAAAATTATAGACCTCAGAGGAAATTATATCATGTTCATTGTTGATTTTCTCACATAGGGTTTGTAGATCTTTCTTCACCCGTTCATTATTTGGAGTCAGATATTGTATCATAGTTGTCTGAGAATTTGAGTAACTTGTATATATAGAATGCAAAAACTGACTATTTGGCAATTCCTTGAAGAAATCTATTTTTGAAGTAAGGGGGGTATTATACACAATTCCGTATACAGCTAGATTAAGTACATAGTGATTGATTGATAATCCTTCAAAAAGTAGAAATCTTTCTTTGAGTCTTCTTTTATATTTAGATAAATTGGAAGGATCCATGGAGAGTTTAGTTAAAAGCTGAGAATTATTCATACTCTGCTCTTTCAATATTGTTAAGAAAACTTCAAACTCTAACTTATTGAAATGTGGCATAATTTTGGATCTATAATCAAAGAAAATTTGTAGAAAAGTATTCCATGATAATCGCAATTCTTTTTCTAGATGATAATCCAAGATATCAAGGAAATATTTTGAAGTTTCTTGAGAACAACAGAAATTGTAGTATGATGAAGGAACATAATAATTGAAATTTTCATATTGTTTTGGTTTCCTATTCCTTGACCAAAACCTACTCCATTCATCTTTCTTTGTTTTGTTGTATCTGATTCTATCATAGATATAGAAACAGATTACATCCCACTCTGGGGAATTAGCCTTTGCCTGATACCTCAAAACCATTTGTTCAAAATCTTTGAAATGCTCTCCTAGGATGGACTTTGATTCTTCCATCTTTTGCTTAAATTCAGGATTTTGAGTATAAGACATCGTAATTCTAGTTTGTCAGCATTTATTAAATATTTTCGAAAGTTGGTTATTTTTTATAGATTTTTTACCATTTCTCGACTTTTCTCTTAGTTTTAAAATCTGTATGAGATTTCCTTTTTTTGTCCCAAAAAATTGGGCATATCATCGGATACAATTTTAATCAAACGGAGGTGAAAAATGAAATGGATCCTGAAGAATGGTTACCAGATGACCCAGATCCTTGGCCATAGACTAGATAGTATATGGGAAGGGAGATCCATTGATTTCACCCTAGTTCAAAGAAGAAGCTACTATTTTGAAATATAAGTGTGGTATTGGATTTGAAAACAAAAGTATCCTAAAGTTTCAAAAAATAAATCACAAAACTCAACTGTTGCTAAGTGAAATGGTTTTTTTTCTTAGAAATTTTACCAAATTTCGACTTTTATTTTATCTTTATATTTCATCTAAAGAATCAATAAACAGGAGACGAAAAAATGGGAGAAGAGTACCAATTCAGATGTTTGGAATGTGAATTGGAAATCACGCTAGGGAGGGAGAAGGGAGGGGGTCCTCCAATTGATTCTATGAATTTTTATTATTATGAATTAAATAGCAGGAGTTCTGAGAACAAATCTACTTTGTCTGGCATGTATTCGATTGGGGTTATAGATAACTCTCCTGAAGTAAGAAATTTGGAAGTTATTAATCATGATGGGGAGATAATAGTTAATTGTCCTCATTGTTCGTCAAATCATACTTTAATCTACAAATTAGATAATTGGATGGAAGACTATCAGGTTTGGTGATATGATTAAGAGTTAGAATCTTCCTGAGGAAAGATAATGTTAAAGACATATCAGTTCTATTGTAAGAAATGCAAGCTTCTGTTGACTCTTTACAAAGGAAATTCAAAAGGAGATTCGAAAGAAAAGGTGAACTTCTACTGTTTTAATTGTCACAAAATCTCTTATCATAACAAGTGTAATGATTGTGGAGAAAAGCTATACTTCATAATAGAGATTCCTCAAGAAAGGCAAATTTCAGCTCTTAAAGAAGGAACATCTCTTAAATTAAATCTTGAATGTATGAGATGTAAATCAGAGGAAACAGAACTAATTTTGATAAGAGAATGGGATTGAAACAATTTTAAGCAAATTAAAGCAAGGTATTTTTAGATTAAACTTCTGAATTTGTATAAAATGTTTAGTAACTTTAGATAATTGATAGTACTTCTCTTGAGTTTTCCGTGATAATTTTGTCTATTAATTCTTTTTCTATTCCTTCTTTAACACAGTATGGAGTAAATTCGTTGAAGAACTTTGCATAAGGTCTCATCGGCCATTCCTCCTTAACATCTTTAACCCAGAAAGAACCAGAATCTTGTCCAAAGAGCAATTGAGGAATTAGATTTTCTTCAATTAATTTTCTTAATGCAGGAGGATATTTGGTGAATTTCCTAACAGTGCCTATCCCATCAAACTGTATCCATATTCCTTTCTTCCCAAATTTAAGAATCTTTTCCATATCCATTTGACCATCGGCATGGACCCAGATGAATCTATCATAAGGTAAGTTTTCTTCTTCTATAATCTTGATAGCGCTAGGCACTGAAGATGAATCCCAGATGTGACATTGAATACGCATTCCTGTTTTCAAACTTGTTCTCGCTCCAGCTCGAAGTATTTTTTCTTGTAAAGGGGAGATTTCTCCTTCATCGCCTAAAGCTAGTTTGATATACCCAGGCTTAATTCCAGTATCATCAATTCCTTCTTCAAACTCTCTTGTCCAAACTTTGGCTATTTCATCAATAGACATTTTCTTAATAGCTTCAGGAACGCTTAATCCCTTAACTGTACTTCCATCCCATGCACCAGTACAAGTGATAATATTAAGACCAGACTTCTTAGAACATTCCACTAGAACATCTAAATCTCTTCCAAGGCCTAGAGGTGTGGCTTCTACGATAGTTTGACAACCTTTGTTTTTTGCTTCAATCAAATAAGGTAAGACATACTCCACTACTTCTTCAACAGTATAGGATCTTCCTTCTCTATCAGCTCCAATTATATCTACTACAATATGCTCGTGCATTAAAGTAACGCCTAATTCATCTTCTGAAATAGGTCCCAAAACTGTATTGATCATATCATTACACTTTCCAATTGATTTTGGAAAGATGATTTCCCACACTTAAAACTCTTGTGAGAAACAAGGTCATTCTTACTGATCAAACCTCAAAAGAACTTATTAGTTCGTCCTTACTTCTTATCTTTGTGAATAATCAAGAAAACAATGTTAGAGCATCTCTATCTGAAAATATCTTTAGGATTATACTTTGGGTACTAACAGCAATTATGGCAGTGACATCTATCTTTGCACCTCTTGAGTTGTTAATTAGACTCTATTTCAAAGGTATTATATTAGATCCTTCAGCTGATACTCCCGCCTCAGAGAGTATGGGGATGGCTTTAGTATTTTCTCTTATTGGAATATTTTCTGCTATTAGTGCTTATTGGTCTATTTTTCAATTCGTTTCTTCAGCAGGTAGAGAAGGTGTCCATTGCTCCACGAGACAATTGAAATCACAAAAAACATCAACATTAATCTGAGTTAGAATTTATTCTACTCCTCTTTTCTTTTTAAAATCTCGAGAAAGCATCAGTTATATAAACGTTTGATGTTTTGAATTTTCAATGTCAAATAATAATGATCTGAATATGATAGTTTTTCGATCAACTATCTATAAATTCCTACGACTAGCAAATTGGTTAAAACCTGAAAAAGGTAGAGTATTAGATTGTGGTGCAGGAGGGGATAGACCACCTTTAGCACTTTTCAATAAGCACGGTTATGATGCTTATGGTATTGATATTTCCGATAATGCTCTTGAACAAGCAAAATCATTTTTTACTAAATATAATCTGGAAGCTAAACTCTCAAAAG
>JAEOSZ010000087.1 GCA_016840095.1 Candidatus Heimdallarchaeota archaeon | reverse complement strand
GTGCTAATTTAGGTTATAGAGCAGAGGTACTGGAATTCAATGAAGCCGGTGGTCAGATGGATCATTTTACTTCATCACTTGGGGGCTTTTTATACAATGAATCATCTCCATCTTTCATTTCAACACCTATAAAACAGAATATTGGTGGTTTAATATTAGCAGATTCTGGAATTAAGAAGAATACTGTTGAAAATATAAAAGTGGTTAAGTCACTCTCTCTATCCTCCTTCAAGCACATGAGTGAGATCAAACCTGATTTCAACCAATTTTCCACATCTGTTGAAGAAGTTAAACCTTACTTGGCATCGCTATCTCAAGATGAACAAAGGATTCTTGTGGGACAACTAGAAAACAGAAACATTACTCAAAAAGCTGTAAATTTGCTTGATAGATCTGAATTGGATTCTCAGACCCTTGGCAAACTACTATTTGAGCATCATGAAATTCTTTCTAAGAAGATTGGTATATCCATTTCAAAAATCGATGATATGGTGAACTTAGCTATGCAAGAAGGAGCACTTGGGGCAAAAATTAATGGTAGTGGTTTTGGGGGGACTATGTTTGCTTATGCTCCAAATAATCGAGAAGAAATTGTTAAGACTTTTTTACAAGAAGGATATGATTGTTATGCTGTTGAAATAAGCAAAGGAGCTGAAGTAGTTAGGCAATCATAGAGGTAAAATTAATTACATACCTTTCGAAACAATAACACGAATGAAGCAAATTAAAGCAGTAATCTTAGCAGCTGGAAAGGGAACACGACTTGGAAATTTGACTGAAGCTATTCCTAAACCTCTGTTATTGCTTCACAGAAAACCTGTGTTAGAATACATCTTGGATGGTGTTGCTAAAACGGGGATTACTGATATTTGCTTAGTTGTTGGATATCAAGCTTTCAAAATTGAAACATGGATAAATCAAGAATATCTAACCAATTTCCATACATATTCTTGGAGAAAGGAATTGAACATTAATTTCATTCACCAGCATTATTTGAATGGAACTGGAGGAGCATTGCTTCTAGCAAAAGATTGGGTAGGGAAAGATAACTCCTTTGTAACGTATGGGGACATATTGCTAAGTTGGAGTGTTTATGAACGAGTCTTGAATAAATTTCGAGAAAAAGAAAAACATTGGTTTTTAGTAGGCAATACTACAGATGATCCCTCTTCAGGAGCTGCAATATATTACAAGGAAGACTTGGTAATAGAATTCATAGAGAAACCACCCAAAGATTCTCCTTATACCGATTTGAACAATGCAGGATGCTATGTATTTACACCTTCAATTTTCCAATTTCTGGAAGAAACAACTATATCCCAGAGAGGAGAAATTGAGTTAACTGATCCAATAGCAAAAAGAGTGCATGAAACAAAGGATGTTTTTCTTATAAGAGTTAAAGAGGAAGAGTCTTGGTATGAAATTGGACATATCGACAATTTCAACAACTTAAACAAATCTGTTGATTGGATTAAACAAATCAAAAACACATGAAAAATCCTTGTACTTCATGTAACTTTGGGATAAATTTATTAGTAGAAATTTAGATAATGCTTTCTGTATATTCGAGGTATTTTAATGAAAAACAAAAGAATCTTTACACTAACTTTTCTGAGTTTATTTATCTTAATGGGTTTCAATAATTACTCAATTGATACCCAAGCTGCTTCTTCTGGTTATTTTGTAGAAGAGTTTGACAATACTAATTACATGGACAGTTCAAAATCTAATGTTTCCCGCTGGGGAGCTGGTCAAATTGAACTTCCTAGAAAGAATCCTCTCTATCAGGATTTACTTAAAGTAAGCACTACTGGTAATAGTATTACTGTTGATGGTAATTATGCATATGTTGGTGGTGCTTATGATGGACTGTACATCTTAGATGTAACTAGTCCTGATGCTATGTCCTTGGAAGGTTACTACAATGACTCTGCTGAAATTGATTGGATTTATGGCTGTGAAATTTATTCTAATAAAGCTTATTTAGCTAATGGTAATGATGGCCTTCTCATCTTAGATGTAACAAATAAAGCTGCTCCAACAAAACTTGGAGAAATAGATTTGTATCATGGTTTAGATGTTGAAGTTTTAGTCACTCATGCTTACGTTGCTTGTTATACTGGTGGGATTAGGGCAATTGATGTATCCACTCCTTCGGTTCCTGTTGATGTTGGAGGATACATTCCTGTTAGCTCTGGTGATGCCAATGGTTTAGCGATTTCTAACGATCTTCTCTTTGTAGCTGTTGCTTCAGGAGGTCTAGATGTCTATAACATTTCCACACTTTCTTCTCCTGTTTTCATAAGTAATATTGATCTAGATGGCTACGCAAAAAAAGTAGAAGTCAAAGATAATTACGCCTATGTAGCTTGTGATCTTGGTGGTTTACAGATAGTTGATTTTTCTGATCCAACCAACATGACTAGAGTTGCATGGGTAGGCGATAACACTCGCTATCATGGAGTAGACATTCAAGATAATTATGTCTTTGTTACTGGTAAATCTGGTATGTCTGATTACATGTTGCACATCTATTCTATTGCTGATCCTGCTGACCCTATCCCTGCTGGAGTATATCTCCTACCATATACTGGTCAAGATGTCTTTGTTTCTGGAAATTATGCTTATGTTATGGCTTCAACTTCTGGTGTTTTATCTCTCCAAATAGCTGATACAGGAGGTTATTTTGGCAATTTCTATGCCTCTTATGCTGAAGCAGTTTCTACTGGGTGTTATTATGCACCAGCTGGAGAAGTCATTGATCGAGCAATGGTATCTGGTTCTGATCTAGATGGTCCTCAAGCCACTATTTCCTATTCTCTGTCTGCTAATGGAGGAGTACACTGGGAATCGATAGATGTTGGTGTGATGCATTATTTCACAAATACAGGACAATCTTTGAAATGGAAAGCTGAATTAGCTACAACGAATGATGGTATCACGCCTGTTGTTTATAGTATAGGAATAGATTATTTCACTGAAGATGTTGGAATAGATTTACTCTATCCTGGAGATAGTTCATATATTCTCGATCAAACTCCTAATTTAGATTGGAATGACATCCCTGGAGCTATGGGTTATCTCCTTCAAGTAGATGATTCTACATCTTTCCATGATCTGTTAGTCAATGAAAGTCTCATTATGCATGAGTCAAATTATACTTTACCCACTCCCTTAGATTTTGGTGGTTCCTATTTTTGGAGGGTAGCTTATTACATAGATTTCGATACAATTAGTGTATTCTCTGCTTATAGTACATTTACAATAGATGATGAACCAGTTGTATCTGAATTTGGAATAGTGAGTACAGTACTAACATTAGTATCTTGCATAGCTATTTCGAGTGCTCTTATTATCTCTAAAAGAAGAAAAGTGTAATTGCTTTTCATTACTCCTTTTTTTTTGAATTTTACTCTGCAAAAAAATTTCTGGCACGGTGAATCTTACCACACAAATTTCTTTTTATGTGGTAAGATTTTTATATAGTCTGATTTTTTCTATGAAAATTAATTGCAGCCTATTTATCATTAAAACTTAAATACGTCTTTTCCTTACCATTTTCTTACTCTTATGGTGATAAGATGGAAAAGAAATTCTCGTTTAAATCAGTAATAAGTGTAATTTGGTTAGTTATACTTATTTTTCTTTGGGCTACTTATTCATGGCTTCCTGGTAATATTTTTGTATGGATGTGGATAGCTATAGGCTGGTCATTTTTAGGTGGTCTTGTAGGATCTATGTTCTTTGGAGCTAGAGCTTTGAGAAATTTATTTATTGTTCTATTTATCTGGGTAGCCTTCTTAGTTGTTCTTTGGGTAGATTGGTTTATACCTTTTCTACCAGGTTTAGATTTACACTGGTACTGGATTACAATTGTTTATACAGCTTCTTTCGGAGTACTTCTTCTAGGGACATTTATTCTTAAACTCGTAAATAAAACAGAATGGTAAATTTTCTTTTTTTTCTATTTTTTTCTATTATATATTTTGAAGTAGCAAAACAGGAAGCTTGATTCACTGAATGGAAAACTAAACTGTAAAAGTGTAGGTGAATCTTACCACGTAAATATATTTTTGTGTGGTAAGATTTATCTCAGATTGAATCCATCTGCTACACAAAATTATACTATTGAGTGGATTTTCTTTTCTTGAGTCCTAAAATAGTAAATAGTATCCCCAACCCACAAAGAACACTTCCCAAGATAATGAGAAAAATTGCTAACCCTACAAACCATGAAGTAACAAGAATGAAACCAAAGGCCAATCCTATAAATCCTGGAATTAATAATGCTAGAAACCAATAAGATTTCTTTCTCTTTTTACCAGATTCTTTTTGAGCTTGCTCTTCTTGTGAATTAGAATTCATAAATATGCTAGAGAACATTTGCTATTAAAATTTACTCATTCCTTTTTCAATGTCACTTCAACTATTATTCTTACTATTAATCCTGATACAAAACATATAGCAACAGGTACCAAAGATACTTTGAGTAGAATAATGTAGTCATCCATTGTGAAAGAAAATATCGTTGTTGCTGCAAATAATAGACCTATTATAATTCCATAAGATAGGGAGACGATTAAAATTCTCATCCCAATTTCCTTTATAGGAGTCAATAGTCCTGAAAAAAGACTTCCAACACCAAGACTAATCCCTATAATCCATAAAGATGCTTGATACAACCACGCTCCTGAGATGAAGAATATTACTGCAGCTATGACTACTCCAATAGCTGAGAGAGCAATGAAGAAAACAAAAGCATAACTAGGCTTTCGTTTAACTTGAGGAGGAAGATATTGTTGTGGTAAAGTGGTAGGATCAGTTTGAGTGGTTTCTATAGTTGAACCACATTCAGTGCAAAAACTAGCATTTGCTTTTAGCTTTTGACCACAATTAAAACAAAAGAGAGAATTCACTTCAGTTAGTTTGTCTGCTTCAATATTCTCTTTACTCATAAATCATACGTACAAATGTATGAATAATTAATCTTTCTCCATTTTAACAGAGCTGTTATTCTTTGCTCTTTTACGAAATGTGTTATTCAAGTTATTTTGAGAAATTAGAACTAAAATAAGTAAATTGGAAGTATTCAATTTGAAGAAATAAAGTGACATCTAGAAAATCGGAGAAATTTCCTTCAATAAAAGTGGGAAAATACTTCTTGAATTATCACTTAATTCAATAAAGATTCCATATTATACCAAACGACTATATATAAACACAACAAAAAGCCTAAACATGATTTTACTCGAAAATTTCGGCTTTAAATAGTCAAATAGAATATAAATTATGATGAGATATGAGTACAAAGAAGAATAATTCTACAAAAAAAGAACAAGAAAAAAATACTTCTTCAGCAGGATCATCAACAACTAAGAAAACTCTCACTAAAGAGCTAAAAAAAGATACATTTTATGATAAGATTGGATCACTGTTCGTTGAAGATAATACACCAGACGTAGAACTGGTGAACAAAGGGCAATATAAAGACGCTTTCGATTTACTAGAAGATGCAGAAGCATGTCAGCTGACACCGATGTTAATCGGGCCACCAGGAACAGGCAAAACTTTGCTAGCACGTAGTTTCGCTTCTTCTCGTGGGAGGGATTTTGAATGGATGACGATGGACGAGGCAACTAAACCTGCACATTTCGTAGGATCATTCGATCCAGCAGAAACAATTAAGAGAGGATTTACACAAAATTCCTTTATACCTGGATCACTTACAAAAATGATGGTTCAAGGTGGCTTGTTCCTTGCAAATGAGCTTAACAGAGCTACCGAATTTACACAAAACACATTTCTTGAACCACTTGAGGAGAGAAGTATCTTACTTCCTAGATTAGGGCGTATAAAGGCTGATGAGCGCTTTTTCTTAATTTGTGCAGCGAATCCTGGGGATATGGCAGGCACTCATAGAATTTCAGAGGCTCTGAAAGACCGTATCAAAGTATGGATCAAACTTGATTATCCTTCACGAAGTGTGGAAATGGATATCATTCATGCAAATATTCCCCAAAGTAAACTATCCAAAGACTTTCTCAACCTAACACATGAGTTGATTGCTGCTACCCGTTCAAGTAGAGAAATTGAGAGACCTGCATCTGTCAGATCAGCTATCGCAATTGCTAAGCTAGCAGGTATGAAGGAGAAGAAAGATAAGAAACTCTCTATTGCAGATTTCAAGTCAATTTCTAAAATGGTTTTGAGCGGAGGAATAAAAGCCCGGCCTGGCTTTGAAGAGGACAAATTAATTGGCAAAATAGTTGACAATGTGGTGAAGTAGCATTGACAATGAGTCTAGTTGACTTTGGAGCTGTATTTGTTAACGAAGCTCGAAAAGCAGTCCATGAAGTACCAGGAATCAAGAAAACAGCTTTCACTAGTAGGCAATCACAAGCCATTGTTTCTCTAGGAATAAGCAGATTGATTAGAATACAAGAAGAGTTAGGGGCAGATGATCTAGTTAGTCTTGCTGTGATAACTAGTCCTCCTGAAGCTCAGAAATACTCCGAGATGATAGCTTTACGCATTCTTTTTGGAGATGTGAGAGATGTTGTTACTCCTTCATTTGATTTGCCAACAGCTGATGGTTCTGGTGTTGATGATGATCCTGATATGGATCCTCAAATTAAAGCTCAACATTTACTACTTAATGAAGTTTTGAAATTTCTAGAATTACAGAAATCTGTTGATCT
>JAEOSZ010000086.1 GCA_016840095.1 Candidatus Heimdallarchaeota archaeon | reverse complement strand
TTTCCAGATGGATTTTCCGTACCAATTATGATGTTTATAGGAGGAGGATTGATAGTTATGGCTTCTGTGGCGATAATAATTCTACGATGGCGTGGAGAGCTTAAGAAACTAAGAACTGGTAGGTCTAAAAAACTTGCAGACCAGATAGAGGAGGTGTGGAAGAAATGAACGAGAAACATCTTGATAAGGAACTCATAGAACAAAAAACTCCAGCACTTACTACAATGTGGATAGGACTCATTGTCGGTATAATTGGTCTACTTGGCACTATGGTCACAGGAATTACTGGAATGTATGAGACAAAAGAATGGCTGTTCATGCTATTCATAGGAGTACTGGTTTCTGGTTTCTTAATTCTCTTCTTTGCTTTGATTCTTCGACGAATTAAGAGAAAAGGAATAGAATATTTCGTTCTAGGAGCAATAACAGCTTATCTTGGATTCTTCATGTTAGCTCTACCTACATTGATTTACATATTCACTTTTGGAAATGAAGATTTTACAGTTAAGGATTATGTTTTCTTCATAATAATGGCTTTTGGAGTTCTACTGATTATTTTTGGATTTTTCATTGAAGCATATGATCTGAATGAAAAGATACTGGAATTATTCCGAAGAATCGGTGAATCATTGAAAAGGATGTTAAAGAGGATTAAGTGGAAATTAATTCTATCTCCTTGGAATCTGTTAACTCTTGCAGGGATAGCTGTTATAGTTCTTACAGCTCTAGATGTTTTTATTTGGATTGATGCTGTATACTTCTATTTGATAGGTGGGGGGTTGATACTGATTAATATCATAATACACCTAAGAGAAGAGCTAGCAGAGATAATGAAGGATATAGGTAAAATAATTGCTACTTTCTTCCAATCTCTTTGGAGAGGTATTAAATATCTACCTAGTCTGATAGTCAAATTAGCTAAGATGCTCTATGATCCTGAACGATTCAAGCGAATGGTTAGATGGGTCAAAGCTAAGTTGAAAGCAATTTTTACTTGGATAGGTGATGCTTTTAAATTCATATTTGTTAGAAATTATCTAATATTGTTTGCTTTTGGAATTGCTTTGTTCTTTCTCTTGAATAT
Organism: Candidatus Heimdallarchaeota archaeon; assembly: GCA_016840095.1. GTDB lineage: Archaea > Asgardarchaeota > Heimdallarchaeia > Heimdallarchaeales > Heimdallarchaeaceae > UBA460. The sequence goes on along the minus strand of JAEOSZ010000086.1, from coordinate 22,719 downwards.
GTTAGAAATGGAAATAAGAATTGCAATGTCAGCTTTGGTCTGTGGTGTAGCAATTGTTAAACCAATATTAGATTGGAGAGAACATTTTGGAGAAGATGTAAGTAAAGCAAGGATATTTCTGTACAAAACTGGTCAAAAAACGAAGAATCTATTGCGTAGAAAAGGATTGACAAGATGCCCAAATTGCCTTAGACCAAACCCAATTACTAACCGAGAATGTTGGCATTGTAAGAAAGATATTCCTAGATGTTTAATCTGTAACAATATAGTTGAGAGAGAAGTAGCTATTTCAAGATGTAATTCATGTGATAATATCTATCATGTAAATCATCTAGAAACTTGGATAAGGTTTAATCCTAAATGCCCAGTTTGCAAAGAAGAAATAAAGAAAATCGAAATTGAAGAGTTTAAACCAACTTTAATAGAAAATGTGGAAACAGAGATAACTAAACCAAAGGATGAGTTAACAGTATCTGAAGGAGTGAATCTTGATAAATTGGAAGAAATCGAGCAGCCTGATGAGGTTAGTAAAGAAGATATAGAGGAACAAGAAAAACCAGAAAAAGACTCAGAATACTCTACATGTAACAACTGCAAAAAGAAGATTTCATCTGTATCAAAGTTTTGCACATTTTGTGGAAAGGACACAAATCTGAAAGAGTAAAAGAGACTAAATTCATTCATTTCATTAGCTTTTCAATATCGGGAAGAACATTGTGTCCAAATTCCCTCATTAAATACCTTTAAAAGCATGGTTTACAATATTTTGAAATAGAACCGTTTAGAGGTTATATTTAAATTATCAAAGAGGTAATATTATGGTAGAAGTATTGGAGTGGCCCCTAGGAAGAGGCGACGAAATAATGTACAGACATCCTCGTGATACTATCAATTGGGGAGATCAGGTTAATGTCCTTCCAAACCAAGTTGCAGTATTCATAAAAGATTCAGTCGTTTATGATGTACTCAAGGGTGGAAGACATTTCATGAAAACTAAGAATATTCCACTTTTGACAACTTTCTTGTCAAGAATAGTAGGATTTGACAAAAGCCCATTCAATTGTCAAGTGATTTTTGTCAATCTCGCAGACTTTCAAGGAAAATTCGGAGGGCGATCACAAACACAAGAATTAGCACCATTGCAATTCTTTGGAGATTATTTCTATAAGATTGATGATATCCAAAAGTTTGTTTTCGAAATTGCAGGGAACAGAAACATTTACACTACAGCAGCTTTTAATGAATTCTTCAGAACTTTTATAGTTGAATCAGTTATAAGCAAACTTTCAGAAAAAAGTATTGTAGATGTGATGTCGAACTTGGGTAAAACATCAGACTTCATAGAAGGTGAAGTTGCAGGTGATCTCAAAGAATTCGGAATAAAACTCAAGACTCTTAAATTCGGAGGAATCGATACAACTCCAGAATACAGAGATCGATTGTTCTGGATGAGATCTGGAGTATCCGCTGGTCAAGTCCAACAATATGCTGGTATGGCAAAAGTAGTTGAGAAAATGCCTGAAGGCGGTGGTGGTCTTGGTGGTGCAGTAATGATAAACAATCTCTTCTCAAAAGGCGAAATAAAACAAGCTGATAAACTTGAGAAGAAAGGTGAAGTTGAAGCTGCTTTCATTGAATGTAATCAATGTAAGAACAAAGTTTCACCTGCTGCAAAATTCTGTGCTCATTGTGGAGATCCTACAGACGATGAGAAAAGTGGCAAAATTAAATTCTGTACTGAATGTGGCGCTAAAAACTCACCTGACGCAAAGTTCTGTGGAAACTGTGGATACAAGTACTAAATTCTTTCTTTTTTCTTTCTTTTTTCTTTTTGAATTTTATCCTAGACTTTTACTAGGTCAACTCCACAGTTTGGACACTTTCTTTTCTCAGGTAGTACTTCTACAAAACATGACCAGCAAATGATATTTTCTTTTGGTTTTGTGTCATCAATGCTTTCAATTATTTGTTCTAAATCCTTCTTTAGTGATTGGACCTTTTCCAATTCATTATTTCTTTGGTGACGATTATAAAATATGCCTGCAACAAATACAAGGATAACAAACCCTAGTATACCCATTAAAGCATAACCAAAATTTTGTATTGATCTGTTTACCCATGGAAAGAAACTTAATATCATTGACCCAACAAAACTGACAATTAAGTAGATCCACCAGCTTCTCCATAAGATGCTCCATAAAGACATTGAAGGTCTATCTTGATTTCGATTTTGATTTCTTTGGAATTGTTCTATGATTTTCTTATCTAATATAAAAGGTTCTAGCCTAGAAATTTCTGCTTTTACTAGATTTCCTGTTCTATCCAGCCTTATATCAAAATTGATGACCCAGCGATACATCTCCTTAGATATTCGCAGGGAATAATGCTCTAGAAATTCATCTTTGGAACTTCTTATTTTATAACCGTAATAGGGAATGTGTTCTTTGATGAAAGCTATTATCGTGTTAATGTCTTTCTCGTTGCTATGCATTTCAACTAGTGCTAAGGTCATATTATTTTAGATTTACTTTGATTTTAAGAGTTTTTTCCCTATTTCTTATCTCTAAATGTTTTTTTGACATGTAAGTGTGCACCAATTGCTTGTATTCCATAGTTGAAAGTTACTATGAAATTGAATAATGTATGTCCAAGTCTTCTACTTGCATGAAACATAAGTATGTCTGCATCTTTTCTGATTGAACCTATAGTTACAGCTGTAGCAAACATTACAGCAATTATTATCAAAGCAAAAAATGAATATGCATTAATTCGTGGGAAATCTTTAGCTATAAAGAATACAATTGTATAAATTAAAATTGACCCTATTAAGAAACCTGGAGAAACATAAATTAACATTATGTGTCTGGAAAAAGCTATATCTGCTGGAGAAAATGCAAAAACCATGTATAAAATACTCTGTGTAACACCGAACAAAGAACCTATAATACTCAGCCACTTGGTTGATTTCCTTTCTTGGAAAAATTTCCAGATTATGCTATAGAAAATCATTACAGCAATAGATAATATACTGATAGCAGAAGTATACAAAACTCTTGAAACAAGGTTTGATTCTCCATTGTAAGCTGTAACTCTACCTAAGTCACTCAGAGCACCATAAATAGTACCAAATCCTTCTTCCATATTGTCAATAAAATTACCTCCAGGATAGAAGTAGATTGCTAAACCCATTAGTAGATTTGACACAATTGAAACAACAGCTACACCAATGAAAATTAGTTTAAGCAACTTGTTCTTTTGCATCTTCCAACACTGGTTCTTTTTTGCCTTGACGTTGAATATAAATATATGCTCCAATTCCTTGAAGACTATAAACAAATATCTGTACAAAATTAAATAGTGTATTACCTGCTCTACGACCTATTCTATCTAAATCTCCACCTTGAACAAATCCTACAATTAAGGTTATTATAAATGCAACTGCTGCAGCTATTAAAACTGCATAGGAATCAGCATTTATCCTTGGAAAATCTTTGTTCATGTAAAAAACTATCATATAGAAAACAACTGAAATGAAGAAAAATGCTGGGAAAATAGTTAGAAGATTTTTATGATAAGGATATACTGCATCTGCTGCAGCATATGATAACAAAATATAGCAAATAGAGCAAGCAACACCATTTACACTTCCAATAAGACTTAACCACTTTGTTGCTTTTCTATCTTGGAAATAAATCCAGATGAAAGAAAAATATAAGATTGAACATATACTCACAATGTTTATAGCTATAATTGAAAGAACTCTGGAAGCTGTATTAGGTTCTCCATTTGTTGCAATGAACCTTCCTAGATCACTTATTGCATTGTAAAAAAAACTGAATCCTTCAGTTGTTGGATCTCCAAAGCTTCCACCAGGATAATGATGTATTGCTAAACCCATCAAAATAATCCATAGAAAAGATGAGAATATGAGAAATAGGAAGATGTGTTTGTGGAAAATTTGATTCTTAAAATCAATTCTTTTCATGGATGATTATAGCTCACAAGACCGTAATTTAAGATTTTTCAATCTTACATTGAGTTACTTCGTACTGATTTTTTAGATTACGAATAAATTCTAGATTACTATGATCAGATTTAGTTTTCCTTTCTTCTATAGGATAACACCTTACTTTAGCAGCTTCTCTGAGACTAATAGGATCATCTGGAGAGCAATTACAAACATTTCCTTTGAAGAAAGGTGTCCCTTTCTTATTAGACATTAATCCACCCGTGGAAACTTCATACTTATCTACACAGTAGATACAATCTGAAACATCACATCTTCTGAAACGAACCCCGAATTGATTAATGAAAATCGTTTCCTTCTCATTCACCATTTTCATTTTAGACCTAAAATAAGAAGGAAAAATTAATTTTATATACTCATGTATGACGCTGGTAAAACATCCGACAAAATAACTTCCAAGAAAATGTTTCTTTTCTCCGTAACCTTTAATTAAAACAATCTACATTATGAGGTTATGGCGTCATTGGCACCACTATTTTATACATTAGGAGCTATCTTCATACTTACAGTATTCTTGGCTTTATTAATTGGAATATCTGCAAGGAAGATTGACTTTGGTGAGAGACTATTTAGTTTAAAAGATAGAGAAACGTTCATTCCTAGAGGTCCTTTTAGAAGAAAAGCTGTTGCTACTATTTCTGATTCAGAAGATTATATTGTAGCAAGTAGTAAACATAAAGGTAAGTCTAAGAAAGAGAAAACAAGTAAACCCTCTCCAAATCGTGCAAGTTCCGGAATGATGAGTGATATTGAAGAAATTAAAGAAGATAAACACTATGAACGAGTTACTGATGCATTTGCAGCTGGTAGCGAACATGCACCAAAATACGAAGAGAAAGCTAAAATGGTAGATGAAGAAACAGAGATGATACTAGAACCTAAGGAATTTGAAGAAGAACTAGAAATGGCAGCTCCACCTAGAGCAGATGAGGATTTTGGTAAAGAAACTCTTGGAGAAGCAGCAGAAGCTGAGGAATTTATAGGGTATTCTAGAGACTTATCAATTATGATTCCCAAAAATATGTGTTTAGATGAAGTCTTTCGTCTCAAAATTACTTTGATTAGAGATGATAAATATGATGATAAAGTATCTATTAAGGAATTAACAGTTGACAAAGAATCTGCACAATATTTCTCTATGAATGTGACTAAATTGGGTGAAAAAGTAATTGAAGCAACAACTAGAATTCATGGTTTAGAGCAAGGAACACTAATTGTTCGACCTATTGCAATTGGACATATGGCAGCTTTAGCTCCACAGCAAAGAATAGTATATTTCCATCCTGAGCTTGATGAAATCGTAGTTGAATTCTTTATAACTCCAACCAAATGGTCAAAAGATTTAGACAGTAATCTGAGAATAGAGTTTGAACAGAATTATAGAATCCTTCAAACAATTGATATACCGATTAAGATTTACAAACGAAAAATGGAAGCGATTTTCGGCATAAACATCTCAAAATGGCAGACAATTATGCTCTTTGTTTATTCTGCATTTGGAACGATTTCTGGTTTATTGAGTTTCTTCTGGCAAGATGTCGTACCTTTCTTCCAGAATTTATTTGGTATAACCTAGTTCTATCTCCTTTATCTCTTTTTTTTCCAACATCTTTTAATATTTCATTTGTTGATTTTAAGAAGAGCAAGATGTCTGACACAGTCAAAGTGGGTATAGTGGGTCTTGGAAGAATTAGTACCTTACATCTTGAAGCTTATAAAAAAGAGAAAAACATACAAGCAGAATTAGTAGCAATTTGTGATAAGAATAAGAAGAGGGTTCAACAAGTTGCTAAAGAATTTCAAGTTGAAAATACCTATACAGATTATGATGAATTTCTTACTAATGAGGAAATGGAAGCAGTAGAGATTTTAACACCACATCAGCTTCATACTGAGCAAACAATTAAAGCTGCTGAAGCTGGAAAACATATATCACTTCAAAAAGTTCCTTGCTTAACCTTATCTGATATGGATCGAATGATTGAAGCTACTGAAAGTAACAGAGTCAAATTCAGGATTTATGAGAACTTCAGATTTTATCCTCCTTATCAATTTGCTATGGATTTAATCAACAAAGGTGTGATTGGAAAAACTGAAAGAGTTGATTATAGAATGTGGGGTGGTTTGAGTGCATTGTCTGAGTGGAAGGTTTCTTTATCAACATGGAAATGGAGATTTACAGAGGAAGGGAATTATAATTCTCCAACATTGTTTGATGATGGATATCATAAACATAGTATCATTTCACAATTTCTAGGAGAAGAGATAGACTCAGTTCTAGCCTGGCAAGGAGACTTTAAGATTCAAGGTGTAGTGAAACATGATACCCCATCTGTTGTTGTGTATTCATGTAAAAACAAATCTCATTATGGAACATGGAATGTTTCAACTCATAAGTTTCTTCCGATGAAATCTGACTATTATGCTTGTGATGAATATATAGAAATAGTTGGAGAAAAAGGAATTATTTTCGTTCCCGGTTGTACAGGTAGTTTCTTTGAAAATTGTGGTGATGCTGCTCCAGGACAAGCAGGAGTACATTGGGTTGATGAACAAGGAGAGTGGCATTCTGATACTAGCATGGAGACAAACTGGAATTCTTCATTTATAAATTGCTCAAAGGAATTTATTAATGGTATTAATGAGAATAGAGAGATAGAAATAAATCCTGAAGATGCTCGAAGAATACTTCAAATTGGTTTAGCTGTTATTAGGTCTGTTCGAAATGATTTTCAAGAAGTTAAGATAGATGATGTTCTAGATAAACCATGACAAATTGGGAATAAGTTCATAAATCTAAACAGAGAAACTATATTTTATGGAATTGGATAAGAACTTCTTTTCTAAATTTAAGTATGAGGAAATAGATTTCAAAGGAGAAAAAGGTGAAGTACCAGCCAAATATTTTGATGTTTTTAGTTTTGCAGCTGTTTTTCCAGTATCAGCAAGGAAACTAAAGAAGTATCTACCATCAAAAAAGATGGACATAATTAAACCATTTCCTGGAATATCATTGATTTTTATAGTAGCTTATGAATACAAACACATTTCTGCATTAGAACCATATAATGAAGTAGGTATTGGCTATCCTTTGAAATTTAGAGATGGAGAACAAGACTTTGATGGATCTCAGTTTATACATTTGCCTGTTACAACAGAACGAGCTCGAGAATTAGGCGTTGATCTTTTTGGTTATCCAAAATTTGTTGCAGATATTACTTTTGATGATTATGAAAATTCATTGAAGTGTACAGTGCATCACGAAAATCAACTCATGCTTACACTTGAAGTACCTAAAATGGAAGTAGAAGAAGAGTTCAGTGAAAACCACTCTTTCACTGTTAAGGATGACAAACTCCTCAGAACTAGAGTTACTAGTCAAGGTTTTTCTGGTAGCAGTAACGAAAGAGGGAAAGCTAAACTCAAACTTGGAAACCATCCGATTTCCAAAGAAATAAAAAAATTATTGCTAATGAATAAATCTTTTGGACACTCCTACATGCCTAAAAGACAAACTGTTTTACCCTTAGCTGAAGAAGAGTATGAACTTTGAAAGGTTCATATCTCACAAACTGCACCTCTTATAGTAGATATTCTGCTGCAATTGGTTGTAATTTTGAAAAATTCGCTTGCTTAGATTTCATATATCGAATCAGTCTTTCTAGCATTTGAATTCTATAGGCATGACCAATGCATGATGGATGACTAGTTAGAGTGTAAACTCTACGACTATCCTCAAGGTCTTTCATTTCTTGAATAGCATCATATTGAGCCTTCCAAGTTTCAAAAACAGCAGCAGGAGGTTGCAGTAGTTGTTCAAATAATACCCAATCATCGAGATACCATTCAACTGGAAATTCAACTAAATTCTTGGGTGATTCAGGAACTGAATAAACATAGGGTCTGTCTTCATCCATCAAAGAAGAATCATAGCTATATCCCATTTCTGCTATTATTGTCAATGTATATTTGGATAATTTCCAGTAAGGTGCTCTGAATCCTTTAATTTTACCTGCTAAATCCTCGAGAATCTGATTTGTGTGTTCATGAACAATAGTTTCTTCATTAAATTCTAGTTTATCCAATTCTTCATGTAAATAGCCGTGAGCTGCTATTTCATGTCCATCAGCTATTATATTTTGAATACACTCAGGGTATTTCTCTGCTACCCAACCACAAACGAAAAAGGTAGACTTAATGTCATACTTCTTTAAAAGATCTAAAATCCTGGGGATACCTCTTTGTACTGCAAATTGGCCCTTGGAAATCTTTACTGGACCTTCTCCCTTTCTTATTTGAGCACTTTCTGCATCTACATCAAAAGTTAAACATACCGAAACTTCATTCATAATAATAGCATGCATATTTTATAAAAAAAGTGTTGTCTACACTATAAAGCAAAATAAGTTCTCAAAGTTAGCTATTCTGTTCAAGGATTTTTCTAGCTTTAGTTTTATCAAAACTATAGAATTTAACAGATTGAAAGAGTTTGAAACCCATTCTTTCATTTATTGAAAGCATCGGTGCATTTGCATCCATATTACCTGTTGAAATATACTCAACACTTGGATATTCATCTCGAACTAAAAGAATCATATTTGCTTTGAGCCATTTTCCCAATCCTCTACCTCTATTTTTAACTCTGACTCCAGTTAGATACTGCTCCATTTTATGTGGAATTGCAGGATTAAAAAGAAGCTCAGTAATTCCACTTATTGATCCATCTGATTCCTTAGTTATCATTGTGATTAGTTTTGAGTTCAATTTGCGATTATTTTCTTCTTCACTTCTTCTACTTTCAACTGTAATTTTTGCACGACCTGCATACTCTTCAAATGGTTGTTGGTTCATAGTTTCAGTATATAGACTTACAAATTCCTCAATTAGACTATCTGGTACAATGTCATACGTATCCAAAGTAACATTTTCACTTTTTGATAGCTTAATCCCTTCGTCTCTCCAGTATTCCATTAACCCCCAATTAACTTCATCAATGTACAATCTGTTTTCTCCGTAATTGAGAACAACTTTCCCATCAACTTTTTCATAGAATTTCTGACCTGATTCTAATCCAGTATTACTCTGAATGATACTTTTATTTAACTCATCAGTCTTTTCCATTACGAATTTGAACAATTGTGTCCCAAGACCTTTGCTTCTATGATCTTTAGTAACAAAGATGTAGAAATTAGCTACTTCTTTGTTTTCTTCGTAGTTTGGTGCGATTTCTGAATCAAACATGATGTTTATGTAACCAACTGGTCGATTTTCTTCATGTTCTTTTGAAAAAACAAGGTACCTAAGATAAGTCCTTCTTGCTGGAGCTTCTTGCATTTCTTTCAATCTGTATTCCCTAGATACTAAACTTCTAGTTGGATCCATCTCAAGCAACCACTCATCTAAGATATCAAAAAACTGCGTAATTAGCTTATCATCTGCTGTATTTGCATCAAAAGGAATGAATTCAAGGTCTTTCATAAGCAAGAAACCACTAGTTGAAATACTTAAAAATCATATGTTTTTGTCTGAATAAATCTCTTTATCAGTCCAACCTGTTGATCTTTTGAATAACCAAGTTATTTGACCTAAATGTCTTAATTCGTGATATATAAATCCCAAAATAACTGTTTGACGAGGTTTCTTACCTCTGAAAGTTTCAATAATCTCTTCCTCTTCTTCAACTTGTAAATAGGAAAGTCGTTGTTTAATAACATCAGAAACAAGTAAGAATGCATCCCTGAGATGATCTATACTTACGTTATTGGTTGTTTCTTGACCTGAGTTAAGAGCTATAGCTGGAGGTGTTAATTCTTCTCCTCCCGGAAGATTGCGTAGTAACCAATAATTGCTCATTAAAATATGTCTAAATAGTAACTCAGGACTCCAAGTTCCTTTTGTTTCTTTAAAGATGAAATGCTTTTTAGCTACTTTTGTAAATCTTTCTAGAATTCTTGATCTTTCTTCTTCAAGAATAGAGTAGAGCTGAATTAAAGAGAGCATAAATCAGAGCTAGATTGAGAGTTAATAAGCTTTTTCAGAATTTTCAATACGTTAAATTAGAATAGATTAATATATCTTCCAAAAATAGGGGAAACTGTATGTCAAAAGTAGTTATGGTAAGCACTGAAGATATTTTTCGTGGGGATTCTTTAATAGACCGTCTAGAATTATTATGGAACCACGAAGAAGTCAATCTTAATGACTGGATAGAACCGAATGAGATTGTTCTAATTAAAACACATTTTGGAAGTAGAAATCAGACCCGTCACTTAAGACCAATGTATATCAGAAAAATTGTAGATTTGGTTCGAAAAGCTGAAGGAATACCCTGGGTTGCTGAGGGTGTAGGTCTTGGATGGGATGAAGCAAACAAGGAATATACAATGTCTAATGGACCTGGATTTCTTAATATTGGAAATCAAAATGGTTTCAATAGTGGATCCATGAACGCTCCTGTGATCATGGATGATGGTGTTATAGGTACTGAGGTTTTTAGAATAAACAATGAGAATGGAAAATACATCAAAGAAGTAGCAGTAGCTATGGGACTAAAGATTGCAGACAAAATTCTGATTGTCTCACGTTTCAAAGGACATGATGGTGCAGGTTTTGGTGGTGCACTTAAACAGCTTGGAATTGGATGTGTTGGTAAGGAAGGGAAAGGTGGAGCACACTTTGGTGGAGGACACAATATTCATATTAAAAATCCAGATAATTGTACAGGTTGTGGAAAGTGTATTAGAATCTGTCCAACTCAGTGCTTATCACTAGACGAAAATAACAAAATTGTTCATGATGCAGACAACTGTATTGCTTGTTTAATTTGTTTTTCAAAATGCCATTATGGTATTAAACCTGAAGAGATGGATGAGAAACAAGTTTTCGCTAGAAAGAAAAGGGTTCCAAGTATTGAGCAAATTGAAAGAATGATGGATAATGCTGGTGGAGTAGTAAAAGGGGTTGGTAAAGACCGATTAAGATACATCAATATCGCAATTGACATTACAAGCCACTGTGACTGTGCAACAGCTGGTGGGAACCTACTTGTTCCAGATTTGGGAATATTCTATTCAGAAGATCCCATTGCAATAGACCAAGTATGTGTTGATTTAGTTACTAAGTCTCCCGGAATGCCAAAATCACCTGCTGAAACAGGAATCAGAGCTCCTATGGGCAACATAGAGCCAAATCTTGAAGCAATGGAAGCTGGAAAAGAAAAATTAGGTCTATTTAGTGTGTGGGTAGATGAAGAATCAAGACCTTTAGTAACAGAGACTCAGTTATCAAGTGCTTATGAACAAGGGATAGGCTCTAGGGAATATGAGTTAGTAGATTTAACTCCGAAAAAAGAATGATTTCTGATTTTATCCCCAAGCATAGTTTTTTAAGTTCCTTCTTTTTTTTCCTTCTGACATAACATGGAACTTGTTAGTTTGATTCTACTCCTGCTATTTGTAACTATTTCCTTGATTCATTTGTTGGGAGAATTTCTAGTAGATATTGGAAGAAGCAATTTCATTCTATTAAGATACTTAACTAAACCATTGCTAATTCCACTTTTACTAATCTTCTTTGTATCTTTTTATTGGTCTACAAGTAAGTTCAATATTTTCCTAATTTTAGCATTGTGCTTAGGTTTTCTTGGAGATATTTTCTTAATGATTCCAGACCCTGAAAAAAAACGTCTCTGGCTAAAGGTTGGTCTTGGAGTTTTTCTAATAGGGCATATCATGTATGTTGTAGCTTTTATTATCAATTTAACATGGGTTTGGTGGAGTCTGTTTCTGGCATTCCCATTTGTAATTGCTGCTGCTTTTGTGCACCCATATATGACAAAGTATACAGGAAATATGACTAAATATGTTACAGCATACATAATCATAATTTGCTTAATGTGTATTTGCTCAACTCTCATGTTTCTACCAAACAGTTGGAGTTTTGAATTTCAAGCTGGTTCAATAATCCTCTATTTTGGGGTTTGGTTATTTGCTGTTTCAGATATTTTCAATGGGATGGTGAAATTCGTGAAGAAGATTAAACTTAGCAATTTAATCATAATGTTAACATATATCTCAGGACAACTTCTTATTGTAATTGGATATATCATCAGAATGAATGGAACGCTTTAGGAGTTCTATGTTCTTCTTATTTCATTAACAATACTAATGTTGACCAACCAAAATTATCTGCCCCTCCTCCCTCTCCTGTAATTGGGTTGAAGAATTCCCAAAAACCTGATTTATTGATCAAGTCTCTAGTTCTGGAAACAAGTTCATCGGCAATCTTGTTTTCATTGTGTTTTTTCAAGCCTATCCAGATGAAGAAGTTTGTATTAACCCAAGTTGGTCCTCTCCAAAGAAGATGAATGTTCTTTGGATTGAAAGAAGGTTCTTTCATAGATACTGTTGGGATAGGATATGCTGACCAATATTCTTTTTCATCTTTAAGATGATTAAGTAATCTATTCTTGATGTCTTTTGGAATATCTAACATCAAGGGAATAAGAGAAGTTATAGTATTAACTTTGATTTGATGGTTGTTTTTACTATTCATATTCAAATCATAGAATAAACCATCTTTTTCATTCCAAGAATTCTCTATAAGACCTTCAAGAACCTTATTTGATTTTTGTTCTAGTTCTGAAGCTTCTTCTTTGAGATTGTACTTGAGAAGTACTTTGCTAAATGATGCCAAACCTAATGAGTGAATAGTATTAGTTAAAACACATTTTACTCTAAAAGAGCATTTCTTTGACATTACATCTTGATTCCAACCATATCTTGCTGATTCTTTTAGTATGAACCTCATACGTTTCCAAAGATGAAATCTCATTCTTCTCATATTTGCTAGCTCTAAGTCAAATTTAGGTGAAGAATCTAATCCGCTTTCCCAAGGATGAATGATTGATATTAAACCCATATTTTCTGGATCTCTAACTTGTGAAATATATTGATAATGAGTTTTAATATTAAGAATCGTTTCTTCTTTAAGATTTACACCTCTATCACTTAATTGCATAGTAGAATAACCAATTATCGGTGGTTGAATTAGCTCTGAATAGAAATCTGTTGGATATAATCTATCAAAAACCCACCAAGTGATATTCCTAATTTTCTTCCAAAAAATCATGTGAGGAATGAAATCCTTATCTCCTTTTCCAAGAACTAGACTCTCGATCTCCTGCAAAGCTCTAGATTCTTCGCCCAATTCTAACCATACCAGACTATGAAGGCAAGAATCCCAAAACCATTGTTGATCATAGGTTCCAGGGCTTGGTGCTGTATAGCTTACATTGTGTTGTATTTTATTTCTGGTTATCTGAATTTGCTTAGAATTATATGTTAAGAGATCTCGTATTCGATTATCTAATAAGTTGGTCACAAAAATCAAATTGAGCATAGATATTTGACTTTTTTGAAAAAAATAGAAAGGAGAAGTTAGTAACTTCGAGCAATATAGACTGTTTCATGAGCTGGTTTATCACACACAACACACTTTTCGAATTTGTGCGATTCTTTATCCACCCTCTTACCACGTACGAAAGCCTTAACCTCTTTTTCAATAATTTCTGCGCAGTTTTCTCCATCTAAATCAATTGAACAAAATCCTGTACAAGCTATCTTGTTTTCACCAATTGCTTTCTTTACTTCATCAATAGTTTTAGTAACTTCAACTTGAGACTCAAACTGAATTGAATATTTTTCTTTTAGTTGTTTAGTGAACTTACTAGAGTAGTTTTCTATGAAATCGTTTAATTCAGCTTGTTTAACTCTCATCTTCTCTCCAGTAATTCTATTAACTGCAACAATTTGGTCGTTTTCGATATCTTTAGGTCCTAACTCAATTCTTAAAGGAACTCCTTTTAGTTCCCATTCATTGAATTTTTCACCAGGACTTACATAATCTCGATCATCTAGCTTGATGTAAACGTCATCTATCAAGATTTCAATTAGTTCTGATAGTTCTTTTACTTTCTTTAGCACTAATTCTTTAGTATCTGCTCTGTAAATTGGGATGATAACAATCTGAATTGGAGCTAAATCCCATGGGAGTACTAAGCCTTGATCATCTCCAAGTAGAGCAATCATAGCACCATAAATTCTGCTTATTGCTGGACCATAGCAAGTAATCCACCCATATTTTTCTTCATTGTTTTCATCCATGAATGTCACATTGAATGGTTTTGAGAAATTTTGCCCCAATAGATGAGTAGAAGGTAATTGTAGGACTCTACCTGAATCCATTAGAGCGTCGGCTGCATAAGTATGAACAGCTCCAGCAAATTTGTCCCACTCTGGTCTCTGGAAGAATATCATTGGAATTGCAAACTCATCTTCAAGCATTTCCTGAGTTGTTTCCATATCTTCAACGACTTGTCTTCTTGCTTCTTCTTCTGTTGCAAAAACATCATGTGATTCTATCCAATGGAATTCTCTAGCTCTAAAGAAAGCTCTAGTGTCTCCACCTTCATATCTGAATACTTGACCAGGTACATATCTTTTGAAAGGAAGATCATTATAACTTCTTATCCAAAGGGAATACATTTGGTACAAAGCAGTTTCACTTGTTGGTCTCAATGCTAATCTCTCTTCAAGTTTCTTATCCCCTCCATGAGTAACCCAGAAAACTTGAGGAGAAAATCCTTCAACATGATCTGCTTCTAATAAGAAGTTTCTCTCCGGTATTAAGGTTGGCATAATTAATGGCATGTGTCCTTTCTTTTCAAGACATTTTTCATATTTATCATACATTCTCTTAATTGATATGGACGCCCAAGCTCTATAAGGAACAAATCCTTTGATATTGTAGCGAATATCTGCCAATTCTGCTTTTTGCAGTAGTTCTGTATACCACCTAGAAAAGTCTTCACTTTTCTTAACCGAAATACCTTTCATTTTTTCCTTTGACATAGTATATCAAGTTTCAGAATGGAAAAGGGTTTATTAGTTTTTCAGTTTGTGGAATTTTCCAGCAAAGAGTAAAGTATCAATTGTTTACCCTTTTCATTTGAAAAAAATAAATTTAAAAAAATGGTAATTTGTATTATTTTCTCATTTCTTTGATGCTTAAAGCAAATCCTAGAAGACCTGCTATTCCTGCAATTATACCAAAGATAGGTACACTAGTATTGAAGAATATACTCCAAACATTTAGAAAATCAAAAAATGCTATCATGCTCATAACTGTACATCCTATCATTAACAAATCAGCAATTAAATTGAGAATTTCATTATCAATGATACTGCAAACAATATAGACTGCAATAGCATAAAGAATAATTGTCGTTAGGATACCAGCTGCTGACATTGCTACTGGAATAAAAGCAACTATTTCCATGAAATAAATACTAGCCCAATTTCCTGCAGCATTAGGTGGACTAGTAAAATATCCTATTCTTCCACTGTCACTATACCAGCTAAATGTATGTACTGCGAAAGTTGTTCCAGACGAATCAGATAATAATGTTCCAAGAGGTGCATGCATGAGAACTGTCGAACTTGTTGCATACAAACCAATAGGCGCAATAAAAAGAATAATTCCTACTACAAATTTCCATATCTTCATAATTCTATTATGTCCACTTATGCTATTAAATTTTCTGCAAAATTGTTGTATGAAAGAAGTTAGATGAAGTTAAACTAGATATAGTGAAAAATAAATAAAAGTGTCAATACTTACCAACATAGATTTTAGCAAAAAGATTCTTAACATATCATTCCTTTAGGGTATAGACTCATATTTGATTGTGAAAGGAAGAAGGTTGAACTTGCAGAAGTCTAGTAAAAAACTTAAGCACAACTTATTTATTCATCTATTCATCTATTCTAGTATTCATCGACCGAATCTTATGAATACTGCTGAGATGGTAAATATGGGTAACATGCCTTTTCACAATAAAGAATCAATTCAGATGTTTATTCTCGAATCTTTAGATGATATTTCTAATTTTCATAAAGCATTGGACCACCCTACTCGATTGGAGATTCTAGCAAGATTGCTAACAGAACCAATGGAATTCGGTGATTTACAAGAAAAATTGAGAATTGCAAAAACATCTCTAGCTAATCACATTACAACTTTGGTTGACTGTGGATTAGTTGAAAAAAAAGAAAGAGGATTCTATCAGATTTCTTTTGATGGAGAAGATTTTCTAACAAGTTCTGCAAAATCTTTTCTTGAAATAAAAGTCAGAGAACAAGAAAAGCTTGAAACCCTGAGATTACGTTATGAAGCGTTAATCAATAAATATACTATATTAGGTAGTGATATAAAAATGGTTGAAAAAGATAGTTTCAAAATAGTAACTTTACCTGAAATGAGAGTTGTATCATTCCATGCAATGGGAGAATCTCTAGGTGAACCTGAACCAAAAGCTGGAGCAAAATTGTATGCTTGGGCTGAACCATTGGGTCTTTATGAAAAGCCTGAAAAACATAGAGTATTTGGATTTAATAATCCAGATCCAAAATTTAACAAAGAAACTAAAGAGTTTATTATAGATAAAGACAATCCCTATGGATATGAGTTTTGGATGACCATTGATGATTTAGAAGTTGATAATGAAGTTACTGTAAAAACAATTCCAGAAGGACTATTCGTAACAAAGAACTGTATAGGGGTAGATGATTTAGGGAAAACCTATCAGGATTTGATGAAATGGATTAAGGAAAGCAAAGATTATGATTTTGGTCACCATCAATGCTTAGAAGAAAATACAAATCCTATAATTAGTGATGGAAACAAGATTCCATTTACTATTTATTTTCCAATAAAAGAGAACTAGGGAAGATTTTCTTCCATTCTATTTTTTTAGATGTCATCTTCCATGCAATTTTCATCTTTTGCAGGTTCTGGGATATTTGCGGGCCACCAATTCCACTTTTCAGCAATTGACATGATTGCAGGAACAAGTATCGTTCTAATAACAAATGTATCAACAAGAACTGCAAAGGTTAGGATGAAACCAGCTTGTACCATTATTTGCAAAGAACTGAGCATCAAACCACTAAAAGCGATAGCCATAATAATTCCAGCTGAGGTTATAATTCCTCCAGTTTTATAAACACCTTTGATTATTGCTGCTTTGTCAGAATAACTGTTACGTCTGTATTCACTAATCCTACTTAGGAGAAAAATATCGTAATCTAAACCTAACCCTAAAACCACAGTGAATGTCAATACAGGAACAATCCAATAAATTGCATCTACACTCCCCAAAACTCCAGGTGATATCCAATCAAAGATGTTTTTTTCAAAAATTAAAACTGCAACGCCAAAAATCCAGCTCATTGTAAGTCCTATAGTTAAGATAAGTCTTAGTGGAATAAACACGGATTTAAACATAATTGCAATGAAAATATATACAACCACAATTACAGTAACAATCATAGCAGGAAATAGCTTGAATACAGTTATCTTTGCATCGACTTGTTGAACTGGTCTGCCTGCTAAAGATAAAGTATATCCAGTACTATTCTCAAATTCCTCTAGTATAGTTCTAGTGTTTTTTACCCACTGTTCTTCTTCAGCTCCATAGGGATCAAAGGGAGTAACTATATCTATCAATGTAGTTGAATTATCAGGAGTAGTATATTCTCTCCAAACTTGATTATATAACATAGCAAAGTCACTAGAAGATGGGTTGTGCAGGTAATATAGTGCTACCATCCATGGAATGGAGAGATTCGACGCCCAACATATGCTTGTAAAGCTTTCTCCCGTAATTATCGTTTTACTTGTTAGGTTTAATATCAAGTTTTGCACGTTTGTATAGAATTCAGAACTAGCAATACCATTTGTAGTATCTGTTTGAACTACTATGTAATGTCTATCCAACTGTCCAGCTGAGAAACTCTGGTCTAATACCATATAACTATCCCAAAGTTCAGTGTTTCTGGGTAGACCAAGTTTCAAATCCAAACTTAATTCAATATTCATAACTTGAAGTGAGATAGGAATTGCAACAGCTATTATTCCAATAATAATGAAAACTGCATACTTCTGGGAGAATTTTGTTATCTTTGTCCAAGTACTTTTGCTCTGTTTTTCTTTTGCTATTCTTATTTTCTCTGATCTAGTGGTTGGTTCATTTGATGTATTTTTCTCTCCGTTAATCTTCTTCTTAAAGATAAGAAATCTTCTTTCCAATTTTTTCTCTAAATTATTGTTTGAGAAAAATTTCCTGAAAGTAAGTAGCAATGCTGGTACCAAAGTAAGATTAGTGGCAAGGGTCATGAACACAGTAATGGCTGCTGAAATACCCAAAGTTGATAAAAGTGAAACTGGAAAGAATACCAGACCAATGAAACAGATAGTGAGTGTAATCCCAGAAACAAGTATAGTGTGCCCTGCGTGTTCAGACATTGTATAAACGGCAACAACTGATTCTTCTCCTTTTTCCAATTCTTCCTTATATCTTGTTAATAGAAATAAAGCATAATCTATTGCTAATGCAATTGTTAAAGACATTACAATACTTGGAGTAAAGGATACTATTGGAAGAAGAAAAGATAGTGCATATAAAATCGCAAAACTGACAAATGTGCTTATAGCTATGGCCAGGATTGGCATAATGATCAATCTCATTCGTTTCAGTACAAAAGCAAGAACAACCAAGGCAATAGGAATAACAATCGCGTCCATTCTAGCCATATCTTCAGCTGCTGATCTGAATAAATCTCTGTATACTATAGGCATTCCTGTCATATATACGTTGTACTTATTTTCATCTGGAGCATTGTTATGAACTATTGCAGTAATAAAATCAACAAAATCCTTCTCTAATTCTTCATCAGCACTATTGTACATTATCACAAACATAGTTGTTCGAAGATCCTCTGAAACAAAATTAGCTGCTAATTCATCTTGGTTCAAGCTCTTGAAGAAATAATAGCTTAGGCATGTTTTGACATAATCTGGTTGCTCAAAATCTCCAAATGAGGAGTTTATCGTTTGACCATAACCTTCAATCTCTGGAGTCAGAACACTCTCGTTTTCTATTGTTCTTACGAGAATTATTATACTAGTATCATTCGCAAGACTGGGAAACTCTTGAGCTAATATGTCTTGAGCAATCATACTTTCAGCAGAATCTGGTGGCTCAAAGAATATATCTGTTGTATTGAAGACCTTTGGTCCGAAATATATACTAACCCCTAATAAAATTGCCCAGAAAACAATAACGTAAATTTTAGATTTATTCAGAAATACATTATATCTCTCTATGAACCTCTTTTTTTCTTTCTTCTTGTTGTCTTTATCTGCCATCCATGTTGTCACTACTGACAACATATAATAACACTTATATAAACATTCATGTGATATCCATTGAAGGAAATGGTTTCGTCAAGTTCACGATTAATGAAAGATCAAAGAAGAGAAACTATACGACACGCTGCTCTAAAAAAGATGCTTGAGTTTGGTGTTGAATCAGTCAGTATTAGGTCAATAGCACGGGAAGCAAAAATCTCTGAAACTTTGCTTTATAGGTTCTACACAAGCAAGTATGCCATATTGTATGATATATTTCTAACTGAATTTAGGATAATCTCGGAAAAAGTAGAGACTCTTTTTGATATGATGAAAGTGATGGTAACTGATTTAGAAGTTGCTTTACCTGCTATAGGTAAACTTCTTAAAAAGAATCTAAGTGAACATCAAGATCTTATATTGTTAATAATTCGAGAAGAAGATAAAATTAACAGTTTTCTTCAGAAAGGTAGAGCCAAATTAAAACTAGCAAACTCGGAAAAACTTGAACTTATGATTCAGCATTTTCTTAATCTTGAAACATCTGCTATCTTTACTGAATATTTTGAGAGATGTAAATCCGAAGGTGGTTTAAGAGATGATTTGGATCCAGAAGTGTGTTCAATGATGATAGCTACGATAATTTGGCAAACAAGTCTAAAAAATCCGTATAAGTACCTTCATCCCAATATTGATGATAAATACTTTGAATATTTGCTTGATTCTCAATTAAAGATATTAATTGATGCTATGAAACCTAAGTGATATTCTAAACGCAGAAATCCTTAATCATGCAATTTAGTTTCTCATTATGTAATGCAAAAGTGCAAGAAAAGAACACTGATGAATTTTGTCCCTTTATGCGTGGAAACATACGCACATAAGTTTTTGTCGGGAAATTTTCAAAAATTACTGAAATTAGTTTAGAGTCTATTTTCAAACAACCAAAAGGCATATAAGAGATTTCAATTACTAGTATTAATTAGAAGTTAAAGCATGGTGTCTTAACTGGAAACAAAGAAATTCAAAATTACTCTACTCGGTGAAGGGGCGGTCGGAAAAACAAGTTTAAGGAAGAATTTCCTAGGTGAAGGATTCGATCGCGATTATCAAATGACTTTAGGTGCAGACTTCGCAACCAAAGTTATTCACGTTGATGAATATGAAGTTACTATAATTATTTGGGATCTTGCTGGTCAACCCCGATTTTCTGCTGTTCGCGAAGGTTTTTACAAAGGTACTCGAGGAGCTCTTCTCGTTTTTGATTTAACTCGTCCAGATTCCTATGAACATCTAGCAGATTGGGTTAAAGAATTATTGAAAAATAATCAAAACAGAAAAGTTCCACTAGTTTTAATTGGAAATAAAAATGATCTTCGTGGACATATTTACAACACTATTCCTGCAGAATATGGTGAAAAATACGCTAAAGCTCTCTCAAACTGGAGTGGATATAATATACCTTATATTGAAACCTCTGCAAAGTTTGGTGATCAGGTTCAAGAAGCATTTCAGACTCTGATTAGAGAAATTATTAAGAGTACTCAAACAGAAGCTATTCAACATTATTTACGTGGAGAACTCTAATTTTACTCTTCCCAAAAACTTTCAATCATTTTTGATAGTTGATTCTTGTTTATTACAAGTTTAACATCCTGCCATGCTTCTGGAAAGAGTTTCTTGTATGTTGTAGTTGAATATCTGTCACCAATCAGTAAAACTACTCCCTGATCCTTTTCAGTTCTAATAACTCTTCCAGCTGCTTGCATTACTTTGTTCATACCTGGATATGTATATGCATATAGGAATCCTTCTCGTTTTGTTGTATCAAAATGGTCCTTTATCAAATCCTGTTCTAGACTTATTTTAGGCAGCCCTACACCAACAACAACTGCACCTGAGAGTTTCTCTCCAATTAAATCAATTCCCTCTCCAAATACTCCTCCCATAACAGCGAATCCAATGAGTGTTTTTTTTCCAAATTTTGAGAACTTATCTAAGAATTCTTCTCTCTCTTCTTCTGGCATTCCTTGTGTTTGTACTATCAGTTCAGAGTTATTCTTTATTTTTTTGAATTCCTCAAGAACATTCTCAAGATATTCATATGAAGGGAAGAAAACTAGATAATTGCCAATTTTAGGTTGGGTGGTTTTTAGAATTAAATCTGCTATTTCTTTGTAAGATTGTTCTCTATCTACGTATCTAGTAGAGATATGATCTGCGATTAACAGAGCAAGATTTTCTCTTGGGAATGGAGAAGGTAACTG
Source organism: Candidatus Heimdallarchaeota archaeon (assembly GCA_016840095.1). Classification (GTDB taxonomy): domain Archaea; phylum Asgardarchaeota; class Heimdallarchaeia; order Heimdallarchaeales; family Heimdallarchaeaceae; genus UBA460. The sequence goes on along the minus strand of JAEOSZ010000086.1, from coordinate 1,176 downwards.
TAATTTAGTACTTTCCTTCCCCCCACCTAAAAGATATGCAAAGTAATCAATAGGTGTTAATGTTGCTGAATAGAAAATAGCAGTATTACCTCTGTTTATTGCTTGTTTTAGTAATTTAGAAGGGTCTATACAATATAATTTAATGATTACATTGTTCCTATATTTTCTGAAGTATGTTACATAGTGATCGTCATAATCTTCAGCTGTTCGTAAGAAATTTCTTACATCAAAAAACAATTCCACTAGCTCTTCTCTATAATCTGTAGGGATATTTAGCTCTAGCCAATCAGAAGCTTTACTTGATAAACGTCTTAGTAATTTGAATAATTCTTCATCAGGAAGTTCTTTTTGTGAAACGTATCTATATTTGCTAGTTTCACATTTTTTCCTGATATTGATAAAATACTGATTTATTTTATTCAAAATCTTAGAGAGTTCTGGAAGTTCTTCCTTTGTTTTTCTTCTGAGATTTAAAACAGGTTTCTTTAGAATCTCGGCTGAAAACATTTTTCTTGCTCTGTCAACCAAATTATGTGCCTCATCAATAAGAAATGTATAGTCTCCTTTTTCTTCCGCAAAAAACCTTTTCAGGAATACTCTAGGATCAAAGGCGTAATTATAATCACAAACAATACAATCTGACCAAAGTGCTAAATCTAAAGAAAACTCAAAGGGACATACTCTGTGTTTCCTCGCATATTTTTCAATAATTGTTCTTGTAAAAGCATCTTCTTGAAAAATATCCTTGATTGCGCCATTCACTCTATTAAAGTGCCCTTTAGCATATTCACAATAGTTAGGATCACACATGTCCTTTTCTTTGAAACAAATTTTAGCTTTTGCTGTTATTGTTACAGATTTGAGTTTTAATCCTATGTTTCTTAAAATTTCTAGTGTTTCTTCTGCAATAAATCTTGTAGTTGTTTTAGCAGTTAAATAGAAAATCTTGGAATCAAAATTGGATTCAAGTTGTTTAATCGAAGGATAAAGCGCCCCTACAGTCTTTCCTATACCCGTTGGAGCTTGACAAAAGAATGTATTTTTGTTTGATAGGACTTCCTCAACTATCTTTACCATTTTTTCTTGACCTTTTCTGTAAGAAGGGAAAGGAAAGCCTAAATTTACTATGCTTTGACCACGATGTGTCAACCAATCTGATAATGTAACTGCCCAATC
>JAEOSZ010000085.1 GCA_016840095.1 Candidatus Heimdallarchaeota archaeon | reverse complement strand
TATTCTACTTCAACAGCATACCATCCTTCTCCATTTATAGTTGGATAACTCAAGTAATTTCCATCACTGAAAGTTACAGGTACATCTTCTTCTATATTTTCAGAACCTGTATCAACTATTCTGATATTATCCATATTGAATAAATCAAAGTATTCTGTATAAGGTTCAGGTTCCCAGAGGTGTTGAGTGTGTCTTAAATATCTGCAAGATTTCAGTCTAAGCTCATATGTTACTTCTACTCTATACCATGAATCATCTGGTAGATAAGGTGTGATGCCAAACAGGTATCTCAAATCAGTAGTCCCAGCACAAACAGCTTTATAATCCAAATCTGACACAGCATAATGTTTAGTTATTTCAGGACTAATCTGTTCAGATTCAGTGTACATAGATATTATTGTTTGATCACTTTCTAAAACAGAGTCTGTGATGGCAGATCCAATTGCTGAAACCATACATAGGACTCCTCCGATTGCTGCTAATGCCAAACCTAATACTGCAGCTGCTCCTACTGTTTCAGGACCTAAAGCAAGTGCAATTAATCCTCCAGCTGCACACATAGTTTCACCTACAGCTGAAAGCGTTCCCCAGGTAGCATCATAATCTACATCAGTACCACCAGTTATGGTAGCTTCTTCGTTTAACCAAGTCTCTTTTTGATAAGTATTTAGTTCTACATAGGTATTATCTTTCATATTCTTCAATGCAATCTTTATCCTAATTCCATCAATTCGGTTAAACCTTAAACTACTATCTTCTTCATGTGGATCCATAGCAACTTGTATTCCTGCTTCAATGTGAGGACTTTGCGTATTGCATATTCCCAGAGAATCCGCTCCATCTATTTTTGTAGCAGTACTAACAAAAACATGATCTGAATCAGGGTTATCGTCATCAGCTTGCTGATGAAAGATAAAAATATCATGAACACCATTAGAAAAAGTTGCTCCATTTTTACGCTGTAAAGTATCACCTGGGAACGCATCACCAAATATTTGAATATAGTCAATAGATACTTTTTGACCCCAATAACTTGACCAAGCATCTCTGTAGCCCCAGTATAAGCAATATTTTCCTCCATAGTTAAGCAATTCTTGACCAGTAATTAGGTAAGAATAGATTTGCCATCCAGAATCTTTAGAATAAGTAAACATTTTCGTTTGTTGCCAGAGAGGTGTTGTTTCTCCCCATCTTCTAATGCCTATACGGAAATTGGTTACACTGGAAGGTCCATTGTAATTGCTTTGTGCTCGGAATTTTACTTCAAGTGTAACATCACCTTCTCCTGTCCATTTACTCATGTCAAATTTAGTATATACTAGCGCATTTGTTGAAACATGACCATTAGTTTCACTAACATATCCTTTGTATCCATCGCTATAGGTTTCATGATAATCGTTACCATACCAATCATTATATTTCATTGTCCACATATGATCGTAACCTTCAGCTTGATCTCCAACATATTCGAAGTTGTCTTCCCAAATAGTTAATCCTTTAGCCCTAGTTATTTGAACATTTATTGAATGCTTTCTAGAGTTATAACTAGTATCAATTGCAGTAGCTTCTAGAGTATAGAATCCTTCTCGATAATTTATTGTATCAAAAGTCACTTTGTATGGTGATGAAGAGTCAGAACCTAAAGATTGTCCATTAATACTAAAGGTTACAACAAGAATGGCAACATTGTCACTCGCCGAAGCTTGAAACGTGACTACTCCTGTTAAGTCATCTCCTATTGACGGACTTGTGATAGAAACTGTTGGTTTAGTTGTATCTTGAGGAGGTGGTGGTGGAGGATCATCTGGTGGAGGATCTCCTGGTCCAGGATCAAAACTAAAACTCATTACATGTGCAACATTAGTCACTAAAAAAACTGTAATGAACATTGTAGCAAATAAGGTTAATTTTTTCGATTTTTCCATTTTTTCACCTTTATTAATTTTATCCTAGTTCAAATCGAACCTCTAATAAGAAACATCATCTTTTAATTGGTTGAATATTCTTATTAATAGGATGTTTAACAACCTCTACTCAAATTTAAGTAACTGATTTTGGTTTTATAAAAACAACACATTTTCTCTCAAATAAGTGATTTCTTTGATTAATTGTGGTTATTAAATGATTTTTGCCTTATCTTTATATATATTTAAAAAGAGAGAAAAAGGTGCTTCAAAGAATCCTGAAATATAGAATTCATTTTAAAAAAACTTATTTCTTGAAAAATTGTGTTTACAACTATTATTAGAGGATTTAACACTTATTTAAGCAAAGAATGGTAAAATAGAATATATAAAACAATATATCGTAAGGCAGAGAAAAATACTTTTCTTAACCCTATCCTAACGATAATACGCTACATGTACCAGATCTTGAAGATATTCGATTTACTGATGTAGTACAGTTGAATTCAGGGGGATCAGGTATTGTAGGTTCGACAGCATTTATACTTGAATTGATTCCCCAGTCTATATTGGTTTTTGCAATAATCTTGAATGATATTTGGTCTTGAGTGATGTTCTCTTTTTTAGCCATTGTTTAACCACTTTTATACATTTGTTTTTTCTAATTTATATACTTTTGCAGACAAAGTATGTCATTTCAGAAAGTTAAAGAACCAAGCATAACCAAAAGGAAAATCAGTTGTCCTACCCTCTTCCTAACGTTATTACACTACATGAAGCAGATCTAGCAGAAACTCGCATTACTGCAGTAGTGCAAGTTGGATAATAATTATCATCATCTGGAGGAAGTTCTTCATTTATACCTACATTATTTCCCCAGTCTATATTGGTTTTTGCAATAATCTTGAATGAAGTTTGATCAAGTGAGATTTTCTCTTCTTTTCTCATAAGCATGTCCTCTTGTAGGTACTATGTTCTTTCTAGTTTTTATACTTTTGTAGAAAACGAAAGTTTTTCTAACAGTTTAAAGATTGAATAAAATTAGCTACTTGTTAAAACTTTATTTATCTCATGTTGTAGAAACTGAGTATAATCTTGAATAAGATCAAAATCTAATACAGTTCTCTTTGATTCAACTTCAATTGATAAATTAACTTCAAAATATGAGCATAAAGAATTCACTTGAAGTTTAAATTGTTCGTAAAAATTATATCCGGAAAATTCTTCCAATTTAGTAAATAGCTCATATTTAATCTCATAATACCGTTCTTTATTGTAAGTACTAATATAATAAACTAAAGCAATCATTAAGGCAAGTACATAGTCATAACCTTCTCTCTTCAAAGTCTCAAGTATGTAACTTTCTTCAAGCTGGTCGATTGAATCTGCTCTCAATCTTAAATTGACTTCATGAAGAAGAGCTGAAACTTTCAGAGATTCATCCCCTTTATCAAGTAGAATCTGGGAGTCTTTTAGATATTTAAGAGCAATTTCTGTTTGTGACCCATTATATTCCAGAATATTATATTTTTGCCATCTTAAAGTTCTATCAATTAAAGCGGAGATGTAAAAACTCTCTAGGAATGAAATAAGCTTATCTGAAGATTTAGAGTACCCTTTACCATTATCTAATTGTTGAATATAGTAAAAAGCTCTATCATACTCTTTTTCTAGAACCATACTGTTAATGATAGGATTTAATATTACTGTTGCCATAAGCATGTTGAAGAAACTATTTTCTCCAAATTTTAGGAAATTCTCAATCTCTTCTTCTGTTAATTTTTTCTCACTAAAATGGATTTTAAAGAGGATTTCATTTGTCTTATTGAATAACTGGTAATTGTATTTATTTCCATATTCATCATAGGGTAAACTATCCAATGTTTGAGTATACTCACTCAAATAAAATTGTAGATCACATTTTAAATTTAATCGAAATGCAGATTTGATAAGTTGATCAAGAATACTCAATTTTATTCCCTTCATGTAATCATCCAAATCTTTCTCCATTTCCTCTAAATAATCCAATGCAAGTTCTTGAGTCTTAATATATTTACCACGATGAAAGAAATGAACCAGATACTTCACAACAAATTCCCAATAAAAACAATTTCCCTTTAATCCCTCTTCAAGAATCACTATTTGTTTACTAGGATTTCTGTGATACATACCTATCAGAAGATAATAAACTACTATTAAAGGAGAACAATCATTCATATCAAGTTGTGTCCTTAGTTTTTGGAAAATAGGAATTGATTCTTTTTCTTGTCCTTCATAGAATAAGAGCAATGCTTTAAGTAACTCGTAATAGATATTGTCCTTTGTCTCAATTTCCTCGAGTTTGTTAACTACAGCTCTTGTATTTTCTATTTTAAATATCCTAGTTGTACCTGAAAAAGCTAATGAATTAACTAAAATTCCTTTGAATAGAAGTATATCTATTGTTGATTTATGATAGCCTGTTAGGTGTGCTTCTTGTGCTGTACTCTCAAATTGTGAGATGTCATCATCAATAAGAAATGTCTTCAAACTTTTATTTATTGACTTAAGAGTAAAAATTTCTTCGTCATTCAAAGATATTTCTTCACTTAAAGCTATCCAATTTTGAGTTGCAGAAATTAATTCCTCGTCAGTCACAGTGTAAACACTAAACAAATGTGATTCCATTAGAATTGTTTGTTTGAGTGGGTGATTCTTTATTCCGTAAATGAAAGAGTATATAATTTTGTGAACCTCCTAGTTGTGAAAGTACTCAAGATTTGGATATTTATTTTTTAAACATAAGAACTAGTTATGTTCATACTTAACTTTTTGCATGGTTTGCTCCATGAACTGTAGATAAAGCTGTTATAATATTACTTCGTTCAAGACCATAGCATTTCTCAAGAGGTTGATTAATTCTTTTTACAATATTACAAGGATTTGACAAGCAAGATGTTAGAAAAGGACAATTAACACATACATTGGTAATTCTTTGATTGAATTTCTCTAGAAATGAAGACTCTATTTTTAATCTCAGATTATCATCAATTTCATAATAACGGAAATCCTCACAAGGTTGAATTTGGAATGGAGGAGATAAATCGTAATTAGTTGAAAATACTATCGCATTACACCATTTGGGTAGTACTTCAATTTCAGTTTCGCTTTTATCTATAAACGCTTTTCTTATGATATTGAAGATATGCTGAGAATACCTTAAGTCAATCTTATTTCTTATAGATTCTTCAAGAAGTAATGATTTTGACAATTCAATAAATGAGTTATTTATCTCTTGATGATATTCTGGAGATTCGATAGGACTTATTTCAAACTTGCTTATTATCTCATTATTTTTCAATCCCTTGATCAAATTGATTACATTTTTTACTTCTATGAAATCTTTTCCAAGATTTAGTTTAATATACACTGTGCTTTTTGGAAGATTAATTGAAATTTTTTCTATATTTTCTAAAATTCTTTTTCTTGTGTTTGCACTTCTATCTGCTTTCAGAATTCGTTCTTCACTGTGATGTTTTTCATCAATTCCTAAAGTTATATTGAAAATCCAATCTATGTTTTTATATTTCAAGAATGTAGGGATATAATAATTCAGATTATAACCATTAGTCACAATACTTATTTCTAGGTCTTTAAATTCACTAGATAAGTAATCTAGAATTTCTTCGATAATAGTTTTATACTTCTTACCCTTAAGAAGTGGTTCTCCTCCAAGAAGAACAACTGAATCAGGAGAGAGCTTTCCTCCATCTGATTTTGTAGTAAAAAATTGTTTAAGCTTTTGAACATCTATTATGTCTTTTTCAGGTTTGAAATCATAATATGTGTATTTCTGAAAACAATATGAGCAATCAAAATTGCAGCTGTACCAAAGAACAATTATAACTTGTGATTTTTGGTTGAAATACTGAGTTAAATCCTTTTCTTCTTCTAAAACATCTAATGTTTTCTTGTAGAAGTTGTTATTGAAATCTAGAAGATCTTGTATATTCTCCCCAAAGAAAAGATCTTTATGGATATTACTTGGTGCTTGATCATGAATTAACTCAGGAGAGACAGAAGTTTCAACTAATGTTTGAGTCAATAGATTATAATATATCCATAATCCATTTGCTTTTTTCAATGAAAGTAATATTTTCACTGACACAAGATTTCACTTACTCTGTTATTTTTTGTAGATATTCTTCAAGTTGTTTATACTCTTCCTCCTCTGGAAGATAGAAGAAATCGTCTTCAAATTGATGTCTATAAGCAATATTTTCTGAATAGTAAAAGAAAATAAAATCAGATATATTGTGATCTTTCAACTCAATTTTCCATTTTTCTAAAGTTTCAATTTTTCTTTGAGATGGCCTAGTAGAAATCATAGTAAGTATAATATCAGAGATTTTTCCATGTAGAGCAACATTGAAAATTTTCATTAGTTCTATCATACCTTTAATGTTTGCTCTTGTTGGTAAAGATACCCCTACTGCTCGATCTGAAACAGCTATTGCATTAAGAGTATAGAAATTAAGTTCTCCAGGACAATCAATCAATATCAAGTCATAATCTGCTCGTAAAATCTCTACCATATGTTGGATACATGGGAAAATTCTTTTAGAGATGATTTCATCATGTAAAATTGTTTTATCAGATAATGAAATGATAGGATTCGCCAAAATCAAATCCAGGTTTTTAAAATTGCTTTTACAAATTATATCTGATAAATCTATTTTTCTTTTTGAACCACTATCAGGTTGAAAAAGCATAGTATGAAAATAGTCATTGATATAGTGCTCATTTTCTTTTTCAAAGATATAGCTGAGTTGAGGAGAGTAAAGATCTAAATCAATAAGTATCGCTTTGTGTTTCAAAGAAGCAATTTTAACTATATTAGATGATAAAGTAGACTTTCCAGTCCCTCCTCTATAGGAGTAGAAACTGATAACATTTGATTTCGGTTCTTTCTTATTCAATTCCAAATCTCTCCAGTACTTTCTTTTTATCTTTTGTTTTAACTTGCAAGACACGATGTTTGTTAAACCATTCAATAGCTTCTTTTGAGATACTCGTTGTTATTTCTAAATCTTCAGATTTTGAAACTATAGAATCAATCAGCTTATCAATTTCAATGTATTTTTTTCCAGAGAAGAATTCTAGTTGTATTTTCTTAGCAACCTCTTGATATTCAGAAGGAATATAGAACCAGAAACGAATATCATCTAAGCTATTTGTTTTCGTATAGGTATGATCTGAGACATTAATCCTTTCGAAAATATCACTTTGAAGATAGGTTGAAAATTCTTTAATTATGAATGATTTATATGAAGATATACTTTGAAATTTTGACAGAAATAACTTAATTCTCGTTCTAATGTGATGAGAGAGTAGAAATTGCAAATGATTTATTTTTGTTAGTATGCAAAAACAATAAGGGAGAAATGTTTGATAAGCTTTCCTTGCATCTTCAGTGGGATTTTCAGTTAATTCTGTAATACTTAATTCTCTTTTCTTACCAAAGTATCGAATAACTGAATATTGATTTAATCGTAAAATGTCAAAGAACTCCTCCCCTTTATCCTCTACATTATCTAGATGCTTAAAAATGTCCATAACCCAATCAGTGCTTTCAAAATCTGGATTTTCTACCTTAAATTGTGTTTCTTCTTCTGATGTAAGTATGATGTTGTTAGATCTATTCTTATATAGAAACATGCATCTGTTTGTATCATTAGAAAGCAGTGGATATTCAAAATCATTTATTCTTAGGAATTTTTCTGTTGTCTCTTGAAACTCTTTTAGAATAATTACAGTAACTTCATCTTCTCTCTCCAGATAAGGCATCTTTATTCTACATGAGATATATTTGCGATTGCCAGTACCTCTTATCTTCTTTATCTGAGTATAATGCATCTGTGTCTTCTTTATATGAAATTCGAAGATGTAGAAGTTTCCTTCTTTTAGAGTAATAGAATGTGGAATAGTAATTATACCTTGTTTAGTAACTTTGGATTCGAATTTATAAGGAAACTTTTCTTTTTTTTCCTGATTAATTACTTTATCCATTTTTTCTCCCTTCATTATATTTGTATTAGTACCAATGTTTTCCTTTCATTATTTAATTCTTGTCTTGCCTTTTCTAATATCTGTATCCCGCAAATCCTTCCTTTTTTAGTTTAGCTAAACCTTTCCTAAAAATCCAAAGTGAAAGTAAATAGAGGATAGCACATGTGACAAATAATAGCAAAAATTCTAACCATAATGGATATATCGTCTCATAGGATGCTCCGAATACAATTTTACGTGCTAAATCGAATACATATGTATAGGGAAAAATAGAAACTATTGCAATAGCTATCCACCCTCCAGTTTCGTTAAAAAGTGTAAGATATCCTTGGACTGGGAAATATACACCACATATGAAGTATACAATTGAGAATAGAACTCTACTATACCCCATGAATTGCTTGCTTAAAGCATATAATGATGAAAATAGCATTGATACTGAGAATAGGCATAAGAATGATAGAATTACAAACGCCATGAAAATTAGAATCACAATAGGTGCAATTGATTGCACAGCTGCTAGAACTGCAAGTACGATGAAGAAAGGTATTGAAATTATGAAATCAAAAAGAAATTGAGCAGAATACATGCCAAAGATATATTCTGTTATACTGAAATCACAGAAAAACACAAATTCTAATGAACCGTATCTAATATCAGCCCAAAATGTGTTGGGTGCTACAGTTACACTAGTCAGAACTAAATACTGCATAAAAAAACCTGTTAATAAAAACAAACCTACATTTCCAATGCCTAAATTATTTTGAGCATCTGAGCTAAAAGCATAAATTACTCCCATCGCAAAAGCTGTAAGAATAGAAACAGATACATTAGCAATTCTTCCAATCCAGACACCTTTTCTTCCAATATTATATCTTACCTCTCTCCAAAAATTAGCATAAAAAGTTTTCAAGCTTCATTCTCCTCCTTAATTAATTGAACAGCCATTTTTAAGTTGGCCTTTCCAGCTTCTATGGCTGGGTTTAATGAGTATTTATCTAATAACTGTAAGATATCTGCTAAGAAGATTTTTGCAGTTTTACATTGAACCCTTAGTTTGTTGTTATCTTGAATACCAGAAAGAAATAATTTGTGAGTCTCAAGTTCATTACAAAACTCACTCATTTTGGGTATTTCACTTACATTTCTTTCAAAAATCAAATCTATAATCTCATATTTGAGAATATTTCTAGATATCTTTCTAGGAGTGTCAACAGTCATAATTTTGCCTTCGTTAATTAAAGCAACTCTATTAGACAAATCTTCAACCTCGTCTATGTTCTGTGAGGTTAGTAAAACGGTTTTGCCTTCTTCTACAATTTCCTTAAGATAAAGATAGATATTTTTAGAAATTATAGGATCAATACTCACAGAAATTTCATCACAAAAAATTAAATCTGCATTCATTACCAACCCATTCATGATATTGACATATTGTTTTTGACCTCCACTCATAAGCCTATAAGGTTTATCTATTACTTTTTTATTAATAAGCATTTGATCCATTATTTTATCTATTCTAAGATTTGTTTCTTTTCGTGTAAGACCTCTAATCCATGAATAATAGATAATGTTCTCTCTACCTGTTTTTTGATAAAGCATTTTCTGAACTCCTTCTTGGGGAATCCATGCAATATTTTCTGAAATCTTTTTTCTGTCCTTATCACCATCATAGCCAAAAATTGAAATTGAACCTGAATCTTTGGCCAATACCCCTACTGCAATTTTTACAAAAGTTGTTTTTCCTGCCCCATTAGGTCCCAGAAGCCCCATAATTTCTCCCTTTTCTATTTCTAAGGAGAAATCTTGAAGTGCTTTGATTTTATTTGTTTGGAAAGTTTTACAAATATTTTGGGCTTTGAGCAAGCTGATACCTCTGCTTATGTATATTTACTCTTGTTGAATATAGTATAATAATTTAATCCAGAATATCTAATATCTTAAGCAGAAAAAATAAATATTCTTGAAGCACACAAGAGTATATGTCAGTAATTGTTTACAAGGTTAATTGGATTAGTGCAGGGTATATAGATTCATTGATAGGGGGATTTCTTTTAGTTATTCAAGGAATCTTAACTATTGCATCTGATATCAGCGGAATTGTAGGTGAACTTTCACTTTTGACTTTCACAGGTATTAGATGGTTAAATGGATTAATAATGATTGTACTGGGTTTTCTAGTTTTGCTTCTTGTTTGGAGTTGGTTACAACTGCAGCTTAAAATGGGTACTCCAATACGTAATAGAATCATCCTTGGAATAGTTTTACTAGTTCTTGGATTAATTGCTGGAGGTTCTGGAGGAATTCTAGTTCTAGTCGGAGGAATATTGTTTCTAATAGGTGGAATAAAAGAGTAAAGAATTGTAAAAAAAAGAAAAAAGAAAAAAAAGAAGAAGAAATCACATTATCTTAATCTAGTTTTAGTTCATATCTATGTGAAGGAGAAAACTCTATGCCCATTTCTTTGTAGATCTTCTCATTTTCCGCATCTACCAAAGCATGATAGATTTCTTCATAACCTTCTTTGTTTGCTTTATGCACCATATAATCAAAGACTTCTTTCAAGATGAAACCTTTTTTCTCATCGAAAACTGGTATTGAAGATAAGAATGATCTTTCTGGTTGTTCTGCTTTGTAGAGTAAACCATATGATACTGCATCATCCTTCTTTGCAATTACTAAAGAAATAGTTAAATCTCTTTCACGGAAAGTTTTCATAGTTTCATCAAAGTTTGCTTCTTCAACTTCTTTGCGAGCTTTAAGATACAATTTTTTGAATTTGGCAAGATGTTCATCTTTTTTCAGATCAAGTTCCTTAATATAATCTGGTGCTTTGTAATCTTTCTTTGCAAGCTTACTAGCTGAAAGAATAGTTCTTTTACCTGTCTCTTCAGTTATTTCAAATCCCCATTTCTTTAATAGGTCTGGAATATAACCATTTTCGGGTCTAGAGTATGCATAGATCGCCTGTGCTCCTTTTGATTTGAGGAGTCCAATGGTTTTGTCACGTAGTTTTTCTTCTACCTTCTCATATCCCTTTCTAATGAATGGCATATGTATAGACCCCCATTGAACACCTTCAACTTCTTGTTCTAGAGCACTTGCAAGAAAAGCAACTAACTTATCACCATCATACAGGAAATGACGAGTTTCAGGAGTGAAGTTCTCGTTATTATCGTAAGCCTGCTTTAATTGTTCCATTGTAGGATACCAAGGATCTTGAGGCCAATCACTGACTACCTCTTTTACTAATTCTCCAAGGTCTTTCAACCTTGATTCTTCATAAGTTTTAAATTCCATTTTTTAAACACCTAAAACAACTTTTTATTTCTTGCTTTCTCAAGCATTGAGAGACGCCTCTCATAAACACTTATAAGGTTTCTCGTTAATTGCGAACGTTTATAAGTGCACGGGAAACCTTTAATATATCTGTAAAAGCAATACTGTGATGATAGCATGAAAGCTCTAGATGAAATTGAAACTCAAGATGTTCCTGATTCAAAATATAAACAAAAACCTATAATCCTGATTAAAGAAGAATCCAAACTTGAAATAATGTCTAATCCAATTTACTATCCTATTTTAGCCTCTCTTAGAGAAGGTCCGAAAACAGTTTGGGAAATAAACCAGGACGCAGACCGATTTATTAGAAAAGAAGCCAAAAAAATGGGACTTAGAAATGAAAAAGATATCAAGGATTATGTAGCTAAGCGAAAACGTTCGGATAAATCTCTCTATAGATACATTCAACATCTTATTAAGTTAGATTTTGTTACCGTCTGGGGAAAAAGAGTAGCAATGGAAAAGCCCATGACTGCAAAAATTTTTGCTAGAACAGCGAAGTTCTTCTTTGTTGAAGACTTCTATTCAAAAATGATTTGTGATGATCCAAACTGTATTGAAAGCATGAGCAAAATACTTAGTCTCCTTTATGATATTCCCAAACCAGATGAAAAACATATAGAAAAATTCACTGATATCATGAAGAAAAGTTTCTCAAGTGTAACAAGTAAGTTGTTTAAAGAGAAACCAGAAGAATTTGTTAAGACATTAGAGAAACTTTCAGTATCTGAGATTTCTGATATTATTCATATTTTAGGATTAGTAGAATTAGTGAAGAATTCAGAAAAATACTCAAGTCTTCTTGAAAGCTTAGAAAAGAAATAGAGAAGAAGTAAAAGATTTTATTTTATTGAAGAAGAGTATTGCCTAATATTTTAATATATCAAAAAAATCTTCTGATAGAATGAAATTTGATGAGTTGAGTTTTTTAGAAGCCCCATTAATCAAGAGTGAACTTCCAGGAATAAAATCAAAAGAGATACTGAACTTGCAACAGAAACTTGAAGGTAGTCCTGTTTCATATCCTAAAGGTTCTCCAATCGCCATCAAACAAGGTTTTGGTGCAACTATAAAAGATGCAGATGATAACATCTTTATTGATTTTTTTGGAGGAGCAGGAGTTCTTGCTTTAGGACATTGTAATCCCTATATAGATGAAAAAATAAGAGAAGTTCAAAAACAAATTACACATACACTTGATTTTCCAACTAAAATGAGAATCGACTTAGTTGAGAAAATTCAGGATATTTTACCCGGTAATTTAAGAAACAATTCGAAAGTAATTTTTGGAGGACCAACAGGTTCTGATGCTGTTGAAAGCGCAATAAAGCTCTCTAAAACTATTACAAAGAGACATGGAATTATTGCTTTTGAAGGAGCATATCATGGGATGACATCTGGGGCTTTAGCTCTGACTTCAGGTAAATTTTGGAAGAAAAACTATATGCCTTTGATTCCAGAAGTGCATTTTGTTCCTTATGCTTATTCATACAGATGTCCATTCAAATCTACCACAGCTGAAGAATGCGCTGAAGCTAGTGCAAATTATTATGAACATGTATTGGAAGATCCTCATTCTGGAGTAGTAGATCCTGCTATGACTATTATTGAACCTATTCAAGGAGAAGGTGGATCAATAGTTCCTCATGAAAGTTTTGTTAAAAGAATAGCTGAAATAAGTAATAAGTACGGTGTACCAATAGTGTTTGATGAAATTCAAGCAGGATTCTGCAGAACAGGAAAATTCTTCTCATCCGAACATTCGAATGCTACTCCTGACATAATGACTTTATCAAAAGCATTAGGTGGAGGTTTTCCTCTTTCAGCAATAGCATATAGACAAGATTTGGATGTTTGGAAAAAAGCTGCTCATATAGGTACTTTTCGAGGAAATGTAAGTGCAATGGCCGCAGGAGCTGCTTCAATTAATTTTATGATAGAAAACAAACTTGCTAATTATGCTGAAGAGCTTGGAGAGTTTTTGCTTAATGAAATGAGGACACTTGAGAGTTCATCTTCGATAGTAGGTGAAGTTAGAGGAAAAGGGTTGATGTTAGGTATTGAAATAGTTGAAAATAAAGAAACAAAGAAACCATCCTCTAAATTGTGCTCAATGATAAGAGATGAGATGTTCAAAAGAGGAGTGATTATAGAAATAGGTGGTCATTATGACAATGTGTTGCGCTTCCTTCCACCATTAATTATCACCAAAAAACTGGCAGAAACTGGAATTGAAATTTGTATAGAATCAATAGAAGAAATAGAAAATAGTATGAAGTGATTAACTTTTTGAAGATCTATATCTTCTTATTTTACTTATTGAAAGATTATGCTTTATCAAACCAATTAATATAATGAGAGCACTAACAACTCCATCAAGAACTGGGACTCCAAGTTCTTTTTCCAATCTCTTATCCACTCCTGTCATTCCAGCGCAACCTAATACAATTACTTCAGCTTTATCTTCAATGATTGCAAGTTTAGCAGTTTCCAAGTATTTCTCTTCTTCTTTGAGATTCTTATGTTGTTCTGTTGGAGCTCTAACAGATGCTAAGACATCCTGGAGATGATATTTTCGAATCAAAGCTTCCTTATTTGGTATGGATTGTTCTGTCATGGATATTACTGAGAAACTGTGTCCTAGCATAGATGCTAACTTCATTGAAGCCTCACCTATCCCAACAACTGGTTTCACTGTTATCTCTTTGATCACATCTAAATTTGGATCACAATGACATGCAATAATAAAACCATCATATTCCTTTTCATTTTCTCTTACAATCTTAATCATACCAGGAGCTGCTTTTATCTGATCTTCATAAGTTTCAATGAATTTCGGTGCTCCTGGAGTTTGAATACAAGTTACCTGTATATTCTTCTCCACAAATGAACCTGCAGTTTCTTGAATTGCTAAGGTCATCTCCAGATCACTATTTGGATTAATTATCAATATCTTCATAATTGTAAACCTCTCTCTGCAACCAATTCTGCTTTCTTCTTTACATAGGAAATGGTTTTCAATAAAGTTTCTGCATCAGTTGGTGAAATTGCAACTATTCTTAAAACTGCTTTAGAATCTAGTTTAGTAAATGAGATTGAATGTTTACCTTCAGTAATTACTTCTTCATAGACTTCTTTTAGGAAATCATTCATCTGGTCTTCAGATATCTTTTTGTTATTAATTCTAAAACAGAGAATTCCAGTTTCAGGTCTATTACACAATTCGATTTCAGAATCGTTTTTAAGAGAGTTGAAAGCTGCCTCTATTGCTTCAACAGGTGATCTTAATCTATCTAGGACTTTTGAAATTCCTTGATATCTTATCGAAGTAACTAAAGATAAAGCTGAAAAAGGTCTTGTGGAAGGAGGTGATTTCAAGCCAGGACTAGGAACACTTTCACCCTCCCTATAAATATAATCACTTCTTAAAACCATTCGATTGAAATCTTCTTTTCTTCTAACAAATAAAATGGAATTAGGTATAGGAATACCAAATTGTTTGTGAGGATCCCAAGAAACTGAATCAGCAAATTCAATGCCATAGAACCTATCTCTATATTCAGGAACCAAAGAATAAGCCAAACCATAAGCTCCATCAACGTGTAACCAAACACCAATTCTTTGGCATAGTTTGGAGATTTCTAGCACATTATCTATTGAACCGGTTGAAGTTGTTCCTGTTGTTGCAACAACACAAAATACATCATGTGTTTCTTGAATCTGAAGAACAGATTTTTGTAACTGAAGAAGATCAATTCTCCTATTTGCATCAACGTTTAGAGTGATGAGATTATTCTCACCTAATCCAAGCATTCTAATAGCATGCTTGAGTGAAAAATGAGCATCGAAAGAGGTTAGTAAAACTAATCTTTCAGGATGTTCAAATCCTTTTAATCCTTCTTTTGCGAAGTCAAACCCTTCTTGTTCAGCTTTCCAATGTAATGCAAGATACAAGGCTTCTTGATTAGCATAAGTTCCAGAATACATGAAAGTACCATCAGAACCAGCTTCTAAACCAAACAGAGAACATAAAGCTTTGATACAAAGTTCTTCCAACATAGTTCCTCCGGGTGATACATACCAATCAGTAACACCTTGATTATACTCTAGTGCAAGTTTTGCTCCAATTTTTGCTCCTTCTTCTGGAAAATCATTGAACATTGATAGGAAGTTTGGATGGTCATATTTCATCAAATGGGGAAGCAATCTTTCCTTTAGCATTTTGTCAAGCTTGTCCGCAGATATTCCTTCTTCCTGGAAATTAACTAATGGTTGTAAATCTTCCATCACTTCTGATGGAGTTGCACCTGAATAGATGCGAGTATTGTTCTTATCTTGCATGTCTTAAACACTCCTCACGAAGATTTAAAGATATATTCTTCTACTGTAAAATAAAAGTACTGCAAAAAAAGTTGTTGGATAGAAAAATATGGCTGATTTGAATATCATAAATGGAAAAGTGTTTGTCGGTAATGAATTAATAGAAACTGGTTTGAGTATCGATCAAGGAAAGATTGTCAAAATAGGAAAGACAAATACTCTACCAAAAGCAGAAAAAACTATTGATGCTAATAAACGTCTTGTTTTACCTGGAGGGATAGATGTTCATACACACATTCTTGATTTAGAATTTTCTTATAGAGAGGATTTCTATACAGGAACTCAGGCAGCTTCTTCTGGGGGAATTACTACATTTTTAGAAATGCCAATGGGGATTGAGGGACAAACAGCTCTTGAAGCATTCGATAGTCAGCTAAAAGCAATGAAAGAAAAGAGTATCATTGATTTTGGTTTAATTGGTGCTGCAGGAAATAATAATATAGATACTATAGAAGAGCTTGCTTCAAAGGGTGCTATAGCATTCAAGACGTTTATGTTAGATGCCCCAGAGGAGATGTATGAGCTTAAAGATCTTTCAGCAAAGAATGATTCATTCTTGTTACAAATCTTCTCTAAAATTGCTGAAGTAGGTTTAGTAAGCTGTATACATGCGGAAAATGATTCAATAATCAATAGTGAGATAAATAGAATTGTGTCTTTAGGAAAATATGATTTTCAAGCACATACAGATTCTCGTCCAACAATAGCAGAAGATGAAGCAAGTCTTCGAGCTATGGTTTTAGCAAATTCAGCAGGAGTAAAATTAAATCTTGTTCACATGAGCTCCAAAAATTCTTTTGATTTTATTAGATTAGCAAAGAAAAGAAGTTGGGATGTTAGTTGCGAAATTACTCCACATCATCTCTTTCTAACATCAGAAGAAGCAGCTGAAATTGGTTCTTGGGCAAAATCCGACCCCCCAATAAGGTCGAAAGAACATGTGGAAGCAGCTTGGAAAGCATTGAATGATGGAACCATAGATATGGTTGCTACTGATCACTCACCCTATAGTTGTGAAGAAAAGGATGTTAGCTCAAGTGAAAAAGGTATTTTTGGTGTAGGATCTGGAACTCCAGGACTGGAAACAATGATTCCATTGATGCTGGATGCTGTTAATAAAAGAAAACTATCTTTGAACAGATTTACTGAAGTAACATCACTGAATCAAGCAAAGAGATTTGGAATACATCCTAGAAAAGGAACAATTTCATTAAATTCTGATGCTGATTTGATTATAGTAGATATGAAAGAAGAATATGTTGTAAAGAACAAAAACCTATACACAAAACAAAAAGTTACTATTTTTGATGAATGGAATCTAAAAGGAAAAATAAAACAAACCATTGTTAGAGGAAATGAAATTTTTAAGAATGGAGAATTTCTAGCTAAAAGAGGTTATGGATCCTTTATCAAACCTTATTATTCAAGTTAGCAGAAAGTTTTTTGAAAGGAATTTCAGAATCAAAGATTCTAATCCTAATTTTAGAAAGAATTTATAAGAAAAAGGTATAATTGTATCTATTATGAACAAATCAAAACTAAAAAGGGAGAAAATAATCAGTCTTTTTCTGATTTTATTGTTCAGCACTTCAGTATTGGGTAGTACTCCTACAGTACTTCTAAATGCTGATAATAAATTAACAATTGATGAATCGTCAGACAATATTCAAGCAGTTGATGATACACTTCAACCAAAATTACAAGCAACTCTTTATACAGATGAACCCCTCATTGTGAATGTAGGTTCAGATCCAGATAATTTTACACATCC
>JAEOSZ010000084.1 GCA_016840095.1 Candidatus Heimdallarchaeota archaeon | reverse complement strand
TCAAAACTAATGGTAATTCTTGCAACCTTCAATGGTGGAGCTAACGCTGTTAATCCTTTAATGTTTATCAACAGTATTCTGTTAGTAATTATGGCTATCATTAACTCCTTGCTAGCTTTAGGAGGATATATGTATATTCTAAAGAAAATGCTCTTTGATGAACCAGATGGTGAAGATACAGGCAAGATAAAAATACCAATATTCCAAAAAATAGCTTTAGCTATAATTGTAGTTGTTCTAATAGTTCTTGGTTTATGGCCAGATCTAATTGTGAGCAAAATAGCACTTATAGTATAATCTATTTTTCTTTTTCCTCTTTTTCTTTATTTAACTTCAAATGATAATGAAAGAAGATTTTCAAAGTTTACACATTTTGAGAAAATAATATAACAAAGTAGGTTATACAAGAAAACATGATTCTAGAAATAATATCAGGAGTCTTTTCAATTAGTGCAGGTACTATCACTGCTTTACTCTGGATAACAGTGCTTCTAAAAAAGAAAGGTAACTTGTTTATTGAACATCCCTTTGAAAGATTATTTCATATCACAGCTGAGTTTATAATGTCGACTCTAGCAATTGTTGGGGGAATAGCATTAATACTAGAGTTAACTTGGGGATTGTATGTTTTCTTATTTGCACTAGGGCTAATACTCTACGCCATTGTAAATGCAATAGGTATTTACGGAAAGAAAGAATACAAAGTGCTACTAGCTGTATTGGTTACTTCTGCGCTAATAACAATAACTCTAGCAATAGTTGATTTCATAGTGTTAGTATTCTGAATACCTCCACTAATCCTCATGTTTAATATTTTCTCCTATACTATACAAGAATACCATGGATGTTTTCGGACCCATTCGCTCAAAACGTTTGGATAACTCCTTCTTAACATGTTTATAGTTTTCAGATGTATCAAGATTATCCACAAAATCTCTGAATGATCCATACTCTTCCTTAATTTCAGAAAAGACTATTGCATTAATTATTACCGCTTCAATTTTTGCTCTGTTTCTTATTATTCCTGAATCTTGAAGCAAACATTCAATATCATCTTCATCAAATTTACTTACTGTTTCTATATCAAAATCTTTGAATGCTTTCTTAAAATTGGACCACCTATCTGCTATAAGCTGCCAGCTTAGCCCTGCCTGGAAAACACACCTAGCCATGTTTTCAAAATGAGCATTGTCGTTAGGAGGTGCTGAATCTCTGAAAAACCAACCAGTTCTAACATTTTTTTGTGACATGTATATCCTTCAGAATTTACACTTATTATATTTCTGATTTACCAGTTAAATTTCTGGGATGACAAAGAATTGATGATTGACCATTCAGATGCAAAATTTTAAAGCAGTTTTCTCTCATATCAAAAATCGTTAATTTAATTCCCTTCCAAGAAGGATGCCCTTACGAAAAGGTAACCTTGCAGCAAAGACAATGTTTAGTATAAAATCAAGAAAAAAAGAGAATGGTATTATTTTTTTCTCCATTTAGTCAAGATGTAAGTTGCAATAACTATTGACCCTATGACAATTATTGGACTAGCAAAACTAATTCGACGTACACCATTTTCTCTGTATGGTGCATCTAATGTGAATGATGCTTCATAATATTGAATCCTATCGTTATTATCATCATTACGTATAAATTCACTGAATCCATAGTAGTATAGCTCTCCCTTCAAGGAATACATTACTACTATTGTACGCTCACTTCGTACATTAATACCAACACTGTGATAATAGTATACATACTCTAAGGACAGATAATACCCATCATACTTCATTTTATCCAATACAAAAGAATCTTCTTCTTCAAAGACAACATCATGAATTACCCCTTCAGTATGAAGTAGAGTTGTATATTCTGTTTTAAAATTGAATAAAGAATGGTTAACCGGAAGGAACAAACCATACATTTTCTGATAGATAAATCTAATATCAAAATCAGTAATAGTAGCATTATAAGCTATAGTGTAATCCAGCATGTCTACAAAGCAAAAATCTGTATCTACAACTGAATATGCAATAGTCATATTACCTTCATTACTATCACACCAATAATGTTTTTCCAAATATTCATCATATTCTTGTTGTGTTTCAAAATGCATTAATCCCATAAAATAAGGAGTAAAATTAGTCTGAAAATATACTTTATCACCTACAGTAGTCACATTCCATACCATTAATGAATCTGTGAAAATTCCCTCATCGTATTTCTTTCCATCTTGATAGATAATACGAGTGCTTTCCTCTGAATATTCATACATTGAACCGTAATTAGTCCAAGTAACTGCTTGAGTTTGAATACCACTAGAACAAGCTAAAAACAAAACTAGTGACATTCCCCAAAAAACGGATCGCAATCCTCCACTCATGTCAATCAAGTCAAGTATTTGTCAAAAGCGGTATTTAAAGCTAATTGAATCATCTAATCATCTAATCACCCTTATAAGTGAAGAAAACAAACGTCCTAAACTATGGAAGAAACAAAGGACAAAGAAATACATGAACTTCTTCTTCTGCTAGATAAAGCTGCAAAAGAAATGATATCTTATGGAAATCAAACAACATTTTCTTACTTTGATACTTGTGAAGATGTAGGCATCTATATTCAAAACATTATTCAGAAAATAAGGAATGGAGAATTTGGAGAAATTTCTAAGCTTTGGTATATCTTTGCCCCAACTAGCGTCTGGGATGACTCAGGTGGTTCTCAAGAAATAGCCAATGAAATTTTTGAAATAGTTAATAGAAAATATCCACCTGAATAATTGTTCAAACATAGTTTTAAAAAAGCATAATTAACCCTTTATCCTATGCCACAAAAGACTCATAGAGAAAAAATTGAAAGAGTCAGAGAGAGAAATAATATTCTTTTCAAAAAATCTCCACATTCTCCATTAACTGAGGAACAAAAACAAGATTTCAAGGAAATACCATATTTTCCAATAGATAAAAAATATGAAATTGTTTTCAAAATGAAGAAGTTTGATGAGCATAGTGAAATAACTATTTCCACTACAAGATATGATAACAGGAGATATAGTCGCTATGGGTATATCGAATTTGAATTGGAAGGACAAACCAACCAACTCACTGTTTTCAAACCACTTGATGGAGATTACCTATTCGTGCCTTTCAAAGACACAACAACAGGAGAAGAATCCTACAAGATAGGAAGGTATGTAGAAATAGAGAAGATCTCAAAAGAAGAATGGGTAATTGATTTTAATACTGCCTACAATCCTTTGTGTGCTTACAATGATAATTGGAACTGCTCTCTTACTCCAGATGAGAATATCCTCAAGATACCTATTCGAGCTGGGATGAAAATTTACCCTGATTATAGAGGATCACACTAAATTCTTCTTATTTTCATCACTTTCTTTAGGGAGGGGTAAAAACTTAAAGGATTAGCTGATTTTGTATCCTAATGGATATCTATGTTTTGGATATTGAAACAACTGGTCTTGATGGATCACCTAAAGATCTTGTAGTGGAAATATCAATTATGCGAGCCAATGTTTTGAAACAAAAGATTACTCAAGTTTACCAATCATTAATTCATTACGATACTGAATCCTGGGATGATAATCTTCGAAATTCATGGATATTCACTAAAGGAGTACTATCAGTTGAAGAAATTCAGAATGCTAAGAAAGATTTGCCCACTGTAATTGAGGAAGTACGGCAAATTCTATCTGGTAAATTTGTTGCTGCTTACAATAATTCATTTGATCTTGATAAGTTTCTGAAACAAGATCCTTGGAATATTAACGAAAAAAACACCAAAACAAAAGTAACTCCCTGCATAATGCTCACAGCTTCAGAATATATTAGACCATCTGGAAAGAAAAATCGAAATAGAATTTATAATTTAGCTTATTCAAAGAAGAAACTTCTTGATAGTACTTCAGAGAGCATTATTATTAACAAAGAACTTGAAGAAAAAATCAGTGAGTTGGAGGCACATAGAGCAAGTTATGATGCATTCTATTCTGCTTGTATTCTACTCGAACTCTACAAAAGGAAACAATACAGAGTTATTCCACAGATATACTATGCGCATTCGATGAACATCTATGGAAAGAAGCAAGAGAAACAGGAACTTAAACTGATAAAGAACGTTTTTCCAAAAGCAGACATAATAAATCCTGCAAAATATGAGAAGAAATGGAAAAAAGATTCTGGCAAAGAGATAATGAAAAAATGTCTTGATCTCCTAAGTAGATGTGACATAATTGTATTTTCCGCAGTGGAACATGAAGGAGGATATTTTGTTGGGAGAGGAGTATACATAGAGGTTAAGTTTGCTGAGGAACTTGGAAAAGAAGTTTACTTCCTCAGAGATAATCTAGAAAATATCTTTATTCTAGAGATGTTTGATGAAAATGATTGGGTTTCAAAGTTTGGTAAAGTAAAGTTCAGGGGATAAATATGTATGAGTGGATAAACCTAGCATTGTTTGTTTCGTCTCTCTTCCTCTTTTCAGTGATATATTTTTTTAGTCTCAGACCAGCTAAACTGAGTGAAAAAATGGGAGATAAGGCATGGATTTTTTGTAAGAATCTAAGGTTAGTCGCTTCTTTCTTTGAACTGATAGCAGTCGTAACTCCTATTCTCTGGATATGGTTCCCGATTCCCGCTCTTGATTGGAGAATCTTCAATCTATGGTGGTTAGGTTTAGTATTAAGTTTAGCAATATTCATACCAGGAGGAGTTTTAATTTATATAGGTGTAAAAGATGCAGGAAAAGAAACTCTATCTCCTTCCAAAGAAACTGAGATGTATGGGGGGATTTACAATCATATTAGACACCCTCAAACTGCTGGTGAGTTACCTATGTTCCCAGCTCTTGGTTTGGCTCTAAACTCTTGGTTCCTTGTTATTTTACTAACTGTTTTCATTGTTATTTATACACCAATAATGATATACTTTGAGGAAAAAGATCTAATCAGAAGATTTGGAGATTCATATAGGGAATATCAAAAAACTACAGGAACTTTATTCCCAAAAATTAGGAAAAAATAAGAAATCATTGAAGATTAAAGATAAGCAAAATGCTTGTTTTTGAACAAGATATTTATTCTAGCCAGCAAATAGTAGTTTTGGATGCTAATTAATGGTAGTGAGAGGAATGTCCTTATTTCTGAAATCCTAGGAAAAATAAGAAATAAAGAGACAATACCTGCAGATTTTAGAAGAAATCTTCAGCAAATTGGCAAATATCTAGCGTATGAAGCTTCAAGATTCCTAGATACTGAAGAAGTCTCAATTGAAACTCCTTTAGGAACAGCTGATTTTAAGAGAATCAAGGATAACATTGTGATTATTACTATTTTGAGAGCTGCAGTACCTATGTCTGAGGGAGTGTTAGAGGTATTTGACAGAGCCCAAGTAGGAATAATTTCCGCATCAAGAGGAAAACAACTACAAAAGGATGGAAAAGAGTTTCAAATTCATTCTTTATATGGTAATATCCCTCATCTTGATGATAAAATTGCCATAGTAATTGATCCGATGATTGCTAGCGGTTCTACCCTATTATTTACGCTTAGAGAAATTAAAAACAAAGAACCTCTCAAAATTATCATCTTATGCGCAATTGCATCACAATACGGAATCGATAGAATTCATGAAGAATTTCCTGAGTCGATTATCGTAACTGGAGCAGTCGACAATAAACTGAATGATAAGGGCTACATTGTTCCAGGCTTAGGAGATGCAGGAGACAGAGCATTCAACACATGACAATTAAATCTCATACGGAGAATTAAAAATGGAAAATTCAGAACCAGAAATAACTGAACAAAAACAAAGAAACCTACTCAAAGATTTCAAAGTTCCTTGGAAAGATTTTCTAACTCCAAACTTATTGTTTTTAGTAGTTTGGATTGGAGTTCTACTTTACATGTTTATATGGGCTCCTTCGAAACAACCTGGAGATCCGGGATTTGGTGATTTCACCATAGCATATGGAAAATCTAATCCAATAGAATGGAGTATCTTCATGATGGTAGGAGTTTGGGCGTTACTTTATGCAGTAATTCTTTTAGTGGAAAATAGAGAAAGATTCATTCCATCATGGCCTTTTGTATTAGGTTCGTTTGGATTAGGCATGTATTTAATGATGCCATACTTTGCAGTAAGAGGAGTAAGAAAAAAGAAACTCAAAACTAAGAAATCACTATTTATCAAAATAATTGATTCACGTATCTTAGGTATCATTTTATCAGAATTAGGTAGAGCAATAGTTATGTACGGAATAATTGCAGCAAGCATTTATGGGAAATGGGGAGTATTTGTAGATAGCTTTCTAAATGTCAGACTCATACAATTATCAACAATAGACTTTGCATTGTTAACCTTATTCTTTCCAATAGTCATTTGGAGTGACATGAAACGAAGGAATTGGAACAATTGGAAACTATTCATTTTATTCTGTATACCCTTGTTTGGTAGTTTTCTTTACCTAAGTATGAGACCACGATTACCTGAACAGTAAACTCTTGCAAATGCAAGAGTCTTTTTTTTATCGTTTTTGATTAAATTTATAAGGTCTCTTAAGTTGGATAACCAAGACCATGAAAGTTCCACTACAAAAATACTGGGATGTACAGAAAAAGTACCTTGCACCTTTCAAGAAAAGAGTGCTATTGTTAGCCCTTCTATTGGCTAGTGGAACCTCTCTTCTAATCTTCTCCCCTTTAGTTATTGAAAGCTTCATCAATTTAGCAACTAGAGGTGTTCCTTTACAAGATGTTGGTTTTTATTGGGAAGGAATGCAAATTCCCTTAGTAAGTATTAACACTGTTACTAGGGTTCTCATACTCTTGGCTATCGCTTATATTATTTTGATGGTAATCCAACAAGTTATTACTTTAGGATCTGTTTACCTAAGTCAAAGTCTTTCTTGGTCAGCAACCAATATGCTGAGATTTGATCTAACTAACCATTGCGTTAGTTTAGATATGACCTTTCATAACGAGCATAAACCAGGAGAGATGATTGAAAGAATTGATGGTGACGTAAATACACTAGCTACATTTCTATCACAATTTGCAGTTCAATTGGTCACTTCGTTATTGGTAATAATTGGATCTTTAGCTGTCCTTTTCACTAAACATTGGATAATTGGTTTATCCTTTACAGCTTTCACTCTATTGGCTATTGTTGTAATGTATGTTTTAAGGAACTTCTCTGTCAAGGCTTGGGAAGATCAAAGACAAACAAGTGCAGATATGTATGGAACTATTGAAGAAAGTCTAAGTGCAATAGAAGATATACGAGCCAATGATGGTATAAAAAACTCTATGCGCAAGTTCTATGATGCTTCAAGAAAGGATTTCAAAGCTTTTCGCAGAGCATTGTATAGAGGTCAAGTTTTTGTAATGGCTATCTGGGGAGTAATAGCACTTATCAACACTCTAATCTTTGCACCTAGTATCCCTTTAGTTAAAGCAGGTGTATTATCTCTAGGTACAGTATTCTTGATTCAGGTATTTGCCGGAATTTTACTTAGACCCATATTTGTTATAACAAGACAGATGCAAGACCTACAACGAGCAGGGGCATCAATTGATAGAATCAATAAACTATTCGACATGGAAACCAAAATTCATGATACAGGAGATCAAACACTTTCTGGAGGTCCTTTAGCTATTGAATTCAATGATCTTAGCTTCGCCTATGTTGAAGATGATTATGTGCTTAATGATATCTCCTTCAAACTTGAGCCAGGGCAAACCCTAGGGATTGTTGGTCACACAGGTTCAGGAAAGACCACAATATCACGACTTATCTTCAGATTATATGATGCTAAACCCACTGAAGGAGATATTAGGTTAAATGATATAAAAATCACTGATATTTCTCTTCCTGATTTAAGGGATAAAATTTCATATGTTACACAAAATGTAGAGCTGTTCCAAGCATCTGTAAGAGAAAATGTGACTTTATTTGATAATAGAATACCAGATATTAGAATTGAATCTATATTACTTGATATAGGATTAGGTAATTGGTTAGAGAAACTTCCTGAAGGTTTAGACACAATAATATCTTCAAGTGAACAAGGAATTTCAGCTGGAGAAGCACAATTATTGGCTTTAGCTAGAGTTTTTATCAAGAGTCCAAATTTGGTGGTTTTAGATGAAGCATCATCAAGATTAGATCCTGCTACAGAACATCTGCTTGATCAAGCAATTGAGAAACTACTCATTAATAGAACTGGGATAATAATTGCTCATCGTTTAGCAACTCTAGAAAAAGTTGATGACATCTTAATCATTGATAAAGGCAAAATTATCGAATATGGAAAAAGAGAGGTCTTAGCAAAAAATACACAATCTAAATTTTATCATTTGCTACAAACCGGAGAAATTGAGGAGTTGTTAAAATGAGAGTACTTGGAGTAGCTTGGAAAGCCATTAAATATAAACCAGGTTTGGTTTTTGCAGGATTTCTCTCAGATATAGTGTTCTTCATTCAGCCTTTAGCTGCAGCGATAGTGATAAGAGAAATTTTCAATAAACTAGAAGGAATTCCTGGTTGGAATATTGATGTGAATATCTGGATTCTAGTGCTCTTAGTGCTACCTATGACTCTTAGTTTGAGACTTGTTGGAGATTTCGTTTTTATATTCACGATGTGGGTTTTCGTACTAGCTAGTAGGGTATTAATAAGAAGAAACATGCTACTTGGTATCTTCAAAAAGCCTGGAGCAGTTGCTCTTCCAGATTCTCCGGGTGAAGCTGTTTCTAGATTCAGAGGAGATATTGAGGAAGTTATGTGGTTTGTATATCATCTTACTTCCTTCTTTAGTTTAGGAATATTCACTGGAATTTCATTCTATTTAATGGGAGACATTAACTGGAAAGTAACAATATTTGTAGGCATCCCCTTCATATTTATGATGATACTTGTCTTCTTTACAAGGCCAGTATTTACTAAGTTAAGAAAAGCTCGTAGAAAAGCAGCAGGTGCAGTAACACGTACAATTGGAGAAATCTTTAGATCAGTTCAATCTATTAAGGTTGCAACAGCTGAAGATAACGTGTTAAAATACTTCGGTGAAATTAACCGAGAGAGGAGAATTGCTGAAGTAAAGGATGAATTCTTCCATCGATTACTTCACTCTATTTACTATGTTACTGTCTATTTAGCTATAGGAACAATCCTTTTACTTGTTGTAAAAAACATGCAAGGAGCTATGTTCTCTATAGGTGATTTAGCATTTTTCATTGGACTTCTAGGGGAATTAGGAGAGTTCATCTGGAATATGGGAGATTTAGTTCCTAGATATATTCGTACTAAGGTTTCACTTGAGAGAATGTTTAAACTAATCAAGAGTGAAGATCCAGATGTTACAGAATTTAACTTAGTAAGACATGGCCCAATTTACATCAAAGAATCCTATCCAAAAATTCCAGCCTTGTCAATTAAAGAAGAGAATAAATTAATTAATTTCGAAGTGAAGAATTTATCTTATACTTATCCTGATTCCGACAAAGGAATTAAAGATATCAATTTTTCAATTGCTAAAGGATCTTTCATCGTTATCACAGGAAGAATTGGTTCAGGAAAAACAACTCTTCTACGAACCTTAATTGGGTTGTTGCCTAAAGATGAAGGCGCACTAATATGGAATGGAAAAGAAGTTGAAAAACCAGATGATTTCTTCGTACCACCAATAACAGCGTTTACATCACAGGTTCCACGACTTTTTAGTGAAACAGTCAAAGAAAACATCCTTATGGGATTACCTGAGGAATCAGTAGATATCGAAGGAGCTTTGAAACTAGCTGTAATCGAAAAAGAAGTAGAAGAATTTGAAAATAGATTGGATACAGTAATTGGTCCAAAAGGAGTTAAATTATCTGGAGGTCAACGACAACGTTTGGCAGCTGCTAGAATGTTTGCTAGAGATTCAGAAATCTATATCTTTGATGATCTTTCAAGTGCCCTTGATGTTGAAACTGAACAGAAACTATGGAAAAGAGTATTTGAAAGAAGTGGGGTTTCAACTTGTTTGGCCGTTTCTCACAGACCAATTGCACTGCGTAGAGCAGATAATGTTATTGTTCTCAAAGATGGAAAAATAGATTCTCAAGGTAAATTAGATGATCTATTAGAAACTAGTGCAGAGATGAGAAGGCTCTGGGAAGAGAAGATAGTTAAATCTACAGCTGATTCCCTAGCTTCACAGACAGACTAAAAATCCTATTTTTTTGCATTTTTCACTTCTTTTGATAATATCTTGGGTACACTTTTTGGTCACAACTTGTGTCGTTTCTTTTTAAATATAGAAGAGAGTAATTTTTTAGAAACAAGTAGTCAGGTGATTATGAATGGGAAAAACAGTAGTCAAAGAAGACGAAGAGATAGACTTAACCCACGTTGATGGGGATTTAGAAGTACTAGATGGAGCAACAATAAATATTCCAAAAAGTGTTGAGGAATTAACAATTAAGGGTAAATTGATCAGTAGAGGAGATGTACTAATTCATGGTTCAGTTAAATCTACAGAAATTAGGCATTCTAATGGTTATCTTGAAATTGATGGTGATGTTAAAACTCAAGAAGTGAGAGTGGATAGTCGTGGTTCAAGAAATGGTTCTAAACTTATCGTTGTTGGTTCTTTAGAATGTGAATCAGCTAATATAGATGGAGCTTTAGAAGTTGATAAAGATCTTACAGGTGATGATGTAGAGATTAATGGTTCTTGTGTTGTTCATGGTTTAGCAAAGATCAATGAATATGAAATAAACGGTTCAGCTAAACATGGTATGGATATAATCACAGAAGAACTTGAAGTTAATGGATCTTTAAAAGCTCAAGCTAACGTATCTGCAAGTGAAGAATTTCAACTATCAGGTTCAGCCAAAATTGAAGGTATATTAGAAGTTCCTGAGGTGGATGTAAGTGGTTCCTTGAGATGTTATGAACTAATCTCAAAAACTGCAGAAATTAGTGGCTCTGCAAGAATGGAAAGTTCCAAAGCAGAGAGGGTGCTAAATGTTAGTGGTTCCTTTAAATGTACAGGAAGTGTTGTATCACCAGTTGTCAGTTGTAATGGTGCATGTGGTTTTGGAGATGAATCAGTAGTTCAAAATCTAACTATAAATGGAGCTACTACTGTTGGAGATAATTTCAAATTCAACAAAATCGAAGTTAATGGTGCATTCAAGATTAATGGAAATGCTTTTGGAACTGAGCTAAAGGTTAATGGTTCAACCAAAGCTGATGGAGATTTGAAATTAGAAGGAGATTTAGAGGTTAATGGATCATTAACTGCCATAATGCTTGAAGCAAATGAAATCAAAGTTGAAGGCGGTTTAATTGCTGAGGAAACTTCAGCCAAGTATGTATATGTTGGAGAAGATTCCAGAGTAAGAGGGATTGTGAAAGCTGATACAGTTGTTGTAGACGATGGTGGACGCGTAGATCACATTATTGCCAATAAGGTCAAACTTGGTGAAGATTCTAAAGTTGGGAAACTTGAAGCAAAAGACATTGATGCTGACCCCTCCGCGAAGTATAAATAATTTAAGCAAACCTATTTGAGAAGCTTGGGCTTCATAGGAGGCCCAATCTTTTTAAAACCAATTTCTTAACTACTAAATGTTGATAGAAATGCCAGTAAGCAACAGAACTAGATATGACATCTATGCAGAAATAATTTCCGCTTTACAATATTATGGGGAAGCTGGTATTTCTCAAATTGCTAGAAGAGCAAATTTACCTATAGATCGGGCAAAAAGTATTGTTCAATTCATGCTATCAAGAGGTCTTATGGTAAAATTCGAAAATCCTAAGAAAAGACCTTCAATAATATATAAGAGCACAACTAGAGGATATCAGTATTTTGAAATGTATAAACAATTATCACGAATGGTAGTTGAAATTACAGAAGATGAAATGGAATTTGGAGAAGATTTCAAGATAGAAGGAATTTAATCCTTTTCATCAAAACTATTTTATTAGTAAATTATACTGAAGTATTATTATGCTTGAGTTCAGAAAATTCAATGAAAAAGATTGGATTCAATTTGAAGCATTGAATAAAGAAGCTTTTGCACGAGAAGGTTTACAAAAGGAAGGTTATCTTCAAACAATCGAAGATGAAGGCTTTATCGGTGCATTTTAT
>JAEOSZ010000159.1 GCA_016840095.1 Candidatus Heimdallarchaeota archaeon | reverse complement strand
TCTATACTCGAGAAACCTTCAACACTTTTGAAAAGTTTACTCCGGATGTCTCTTGCCATTCCTGATGATGTTCGCGATGCTAAGTAACTCACTGAAATTGTACACATAACTGCTAGTAAAGTCATCAGGAGCATCAGTCCTCCTGACTTCAAAATGTACATGTTTTGGATTCTATCTGTGTTCATCCCTAGTTGCTCATATTCTAATTTAACACCAAGTACTGCAAATTGTGTTAGCATTGTTTCTCCTATTTCTGTAAACGATTGAGATATCATTTCAACAATCATAGTAATGTTATCTGGAGGTAGAAAGCTGAATGATGCAAAGAAGATTTCAGGTGGTGGAATCAGACTTATATTCGTATATCCTAATTGCTCCCATAGTTCAGTAGCATTTTCAGGATTTGCAAGTGCTTGCTCAAACATAAACACTACAACTAATGGTTTTACGATAATTTCTTCCACCTCTACTAGTTCCGTTTTCTTGAGATCGTTTAGTATGTAGATAGATTCGTTTACCAAAACCGGATAAGTTTCTAAATAATTATCATAATTAGTTGAGTTTTCATCTATCAGCGTATAAGAACCATTTACCTTAGTTATGTTTTCTGCATCCATGAAAATAAAGACTCTTTCCAACTCTGTTTGTCTAATAGCTTTAGGTACCGGATTCTCAATACCTCCTTGTTGAATTCCTGTATCTACAATATCTGAAAGATAATCTGGTAGTGCTAGTTCAAGATTGGCTTGTGCATATAACAAACCTATAGCTGCTAATACAAGTAATAAATAGGGTTTTCCAAATTTTAATAGTTTAAACATAATTTTCTTTCTCCTTAAATCAAATCTAATTTATCAAAAACTCCATTATCTGGCAGTACAATCTTCTTTTCTTCTGCAAGTTTTTTAAGTGATATAAGAAATTCTTCGATTATTTTTTCTGCTTCCTTTGGTGCCTCTCTTAAGAGAATCAATGCCAGAAATGACAAACTTTTCATGTTCTCAAGAGATTCATGAATTCTTTGTTGAAATGCCGCTGATTCTTCAGAACTTTCAATATCACTGAACATTTTCATGAACGAGAAGAAACGAGTAAAACCTTTCATCATATGTTTCTTCATATGTTGTTGAGTTTCTTCAAAAAGCTTTTTTCCCTTCTTTGTAATTGAATAGATTTTTTGTACTCTTCCACTTTCGATTCTCTCTTCAAAAGTCACCATTCCGTCGCTTTCCATAGATTTCAAAGAGTTATAGATAGCAGTTTGGCTAGGTTTCCAGCCAAATTTCTCTTCTATTGCTGCTGCTAAAGCATAACCATGAGATGGTCCCTTCAGCTCTATCTGCATCAATAGAAGTGAATCAAGAATCTTAGTAGGTGGTATAAACGGATTCACGAGCATATGAAAGTTGTGGCATATATAAAAATTGTCATATGTTAAAAATTATATCTGGAAAAACTTAGTGTTCTACTATCTTTGGAAGAATCTTTGCAATCTCTATTCCACTATCTAATTCAATAAAAGAACGACTCAATTTAACTCCACTAGCTTCTAAATATGATCTCATCTCATTTTCTAATGTTTCTAAATTAGCTTTAGAGAGCTTTTCAAGACTATTATATCCTATATTAAAATAATGGTTGATTGAACTTCCCCGAATATATGGCATTCGGGTAAAATCAGCTCGGTTTACTAGTTCATAGAGAAACACTTCTGAAATATTTGAACTTTGGGAGAGTTCTTTTCTTCCTGTGATCGTACTTCCAAACTCTAATATATCCAGTGTAAACCTGATATCGTTTTCTCTTAATTTTTTTACATACTCAATATGCTTATCTTTTTCTTTGTTTATTACTTCTCTTAGATAAGTTTTAGATGGGAAGAACCAGTTGAAAAGATATTTCAAAACGCGAATCAACTCTTGTGGAGTGAAGGAACCTCTTGTAAGAAGTTCTTCAAATTTTGCTTTACTTTCAAGTTGATAAACTAAATCTAGAGTGTTTTCAACGTTTATATTCTCCATTTTTTTAAATGTTGAATTAAGATTTTCCATGTATTCCATGTATCTTTGTCTTGAATCTTGACCGAGTAATTTCGTAGTATATGTAGTCAACTTATTCATATTCAGAGAATAATATTTTCTCACAAAACCATATGGAAATAAAACCAGAATGTTACTTACTAGTTTTTCATAATTTGGGCTTGGTTTAACTAATTTTTCAATTTCTTTCCAGTTAATTTCCATACTCTAAGTATTCACAATTGCTACTTAAAGATGTCTCATCTCTAGCAGTACTCTGATTTCCTAAAAACTCAAGCTAAACTTGCATTAGCCGATTGATTTATAATTTATATAACTTAATTTTTACATGATAGATAGCTATTTGACAAGAGGTAAAATTATAGATAATTGAAACACCCTACAAATAGAACTTCTATTAAAGTATAAGTTGATACAAGTGAAAAATCATAAATCATCTTTATTTAGCATTATATTCTTCGTTCTATTTCTTAATTCTCTTATCTATCATAGTCCACAGAATGATTTACTAAATGTGGATGATTCAACAATAAGCGATTACATAGAATCTATTGAAGACATTATCCCTGATCAAGAAGAGATACTAGATGACCAAGAACCTACTGTGAGTCGCATTAAGAAAGTAGATACTCCTGGCGACTACCAATTACAGGGGTATTTTTTCCATAATGACGTATTGGATATAGATGCAGATGGTTTAGGTTTTGAACTTGAAGAATATGAAATTATGAAGGATGATGGAGCTAATTGTGTTGAAGAAAGACCTAGATTCGACAGTACTGACTCTCAAGGTTTGGAAAATACCTGGCCTCCAGATACAACCAATTTTCATGAATTTACTAGTCCATACAGTCCAAATGAGAAATCTCACTTCTTTACACCCATTTTTGATGAAGAGACATACATTAAAGGCAAAGCACATTTTGTACTGCACATCACAAATCAATGGTCAGGAACTGTTCCTACAATTGATTTTCGAATAAGTCTTTATCTCCATAATACTAATGATAGTTCTAATACTCTAATAGCTTCAACAACAGAATATGGTATTGATTATGAATTTTGGAGTAGTCCTCAAAGACTATATGATATAACTATCCCCGGTGACTATTATACCATTCCTGCAGGTTATAGGCTTAAGATTAAATTTGAGGGAAGAATATCTGATTTAGCTGCTGATGGTGAATTTAAAATATATTGTGCTGACATTACTGGGGGAGAAACATATACTTGGTCAGTCACTGATCCTGGTTATGAAAACACCTATTCTGTTGAAGATGTGAATAGAATCTTTGGTGCCCAGTTTTATATGAATAATGAATTTCCAGATATCTCTGTAAGTGGACTAATAAATGACACTATAACTAATATAAAGAGAAATATTTCAGTTACTGTTACAGGAGCAGATAATAGCTCCTATAGGTGGAATAATTCTCCTTATACTAGTTTTGATACAATTACCTGGTTTTGGACACCTGAAACTCATGGGTGGCATACTCTAGACATCCAAGCTATGGATG
The DNA here is from genome assembly GCA_016840095.1 of Candidatus Heimdallarchaeota archaeon. Taxonomy (GTDB): domain Archaea; phylum Asgardarchaeota; class Heimdallarchaeia; order Heimdallarchaeales; family Heimdallarchaeaceae; genus UBA460. The sequence goes on along the minus strand of JAEOSZ010000159.1, from coordinate 5,857 downwards.
ATTACGGAAATAATCGTACAGTCACTTATAATCTTGGATTTGATGAATCTCTATTGAATCTTGCTCTGATCAGTCCTACGAATGGTTCATTAATTGGGGACTCATCTACGCTTGAGTTTGAAGCTTACAATATTACTTATGCAATGTATGAATGGGATAAAGATGGGAATCAATATAATCTGACGGCTAATGGTTATTTAATTCAGGATTCACTAAGTAGTGGTGAACACAATCTCACAGTAACAACGTATGATGATTTTGGCACAGAAGATTTCTTCTATATATTCACCTATGATGCTAGTCCTGCTTCAATAGTTCTTCTAAGTCCTACTAATAATTCTATACAGCCAGCTGGGAAAGTAATAGACATTAGTATCACAGATGAAACTTCTTTAGATGTTCAATATAAATGGGATACACAAGATAAGTTTACATGGTTACCATTTAGTGGATATACATATCGTACCTATCTACCAGGTTTGGATGGTGCACATATTCTCTATCTATATGTCAATGATTCTTTTGGTCATTTCAGTTACGTAGAATTCTGGTTTACAACAGATAATACTGTCCTTGGTGTTGAGCTCCAAAACTTGATCAACAATTCTCATTACTACGGAGGGAATGATGTTAATCTAACGATTACAGGAAGTAATACTACAGTTTATTATAACTGGGATAATGGAGCTGAATCAAGTACAACATTGACAGAATCATTTCTTTTGTTAATTGGTGGAGATGCCCTTCCCTCAGTAATAGGATATCATAACCTAACTATTAGAACATTCGATATCTCAGATATAGAGGAAATTTTCTTTTTCAATTTTACAGTTGACCAAGAAGCTCCAACGATAAATAGCAGTATTTATACTTATGATAATGATAGATTCACGTCGTCAGATTCTTTTGTATTTACTATAAGTGATAACAATGCAGATTTATCAGAATTAGATGTCTTCTATTCAATTGATGGTGGATTCAATAACTCTATTAGCGTTCCACATGGACTTGATTTAGCATTCTTTACAGATGGAACATATGTTCTAACTTTGTATGTGTATGATGTAGCTAATAACTTTGCAACTGCTAGTTTTACTTTTACTATAGATGAAACTCCTCCTGTATTAGTATTATATGATATAGAAGGATTAGCAGTTGTTCAAGGAACATTTTATGTTCCAAAAGATTCTCTTGTAACAATCTCAATTTCTGATGATGATGCATTTAATAGCACATTTTCATGGAATGGAGGATTATTTAATCTCTTTACTAACACTTTTGTTCTTGATTTTACAGATGGTCCAGGTACACTCATAGTAAATGCAAGTGATACCCTAAGCAATCATGATATTCTGCTTTCAATTGATCTCTATATTGATAATTTAGCTCCAGAGATAAGTCTAAATTCTCCATTAAATGATTCAAAATTAAATGAATTTACTGAACTGAACTTCATTGCAGAAGATAATGATGTACAAACTATAAAGAAAATTGTTGTTTCATGGGATAAGTTCTATCCAGCTTCCTCACCTATAGGCTATGATTCTTTGGGTTACTTCGATTTGATTTTACATTCTAGTTATGATGAAAATGATGATGGAGCTACAGTAATTTTGTATATAACAGCTGAGGATGTCGTTGGAAACAGCAAGGAATATATCTTCACATTTATTATAGACATGACAGCACCAAAAGCTGCTTTCTTTATAGATGACCCACTTACTCCAGAAATCGACTTCCAAGATGCGATAAATTTTGATTACTTTTACATGTCTAAAAACGTATTTGTACCAGGGAACACTTCTATTTGGTACAATGCGAGTTTGAATGCTGATTTAGTTTCAATCTCATACGAATTTGATAATAATGATTCATTAGGAGGAGAATTGAACCTTCTAGATCCATGGATTTATGTTCCTTTAGAAGATGGATTACATAACCTAACAGTAATCCTAGTTGATAATACTGAAGGTTCTCTACCAAATAAAAATGAAACAATTTACTTCTTCTATGTTGATGATATGACGATAGATCTTCTAGAACCATCTAGTTTAGATAACATTCAACTTACTTATGGTGATGCATTCAATTTCACTCTAAGAATTTATGATTATCACGAAGATACTGCAATTGAGAATCTTTTCTGGAATCAAACTACTTTAGCTTCTAGTAATAATCTTAGTCTTGTGATAACAAACAGTACAATTAACAATCAAACATTCCAATTCTTTATTTATACCACAACAGTAGGAAACACTAGTTTGATTTTTGAGTTTTCAAAAGGAGAATCCAATAAACACTTTGTTATAGTAAATCTTTCAATTGAAAGAAAGAAAGGATATCTTACACTTCTAGATACAAGTAGTTCTAGTGAGCTTTATGGAGATTCACTAACTATACAACTAACACTTCAAGATGATGTGGGACAAAATATATCAGTTTCAGAAATATTTGTAAATGGAACCAGGATTACGCCAATCATAAATCATGGAAATGATATCTTTGAATTTAGTTATTCTCCTCATTTTAGTTTAGGAAGAGGTACATATAATCTTCTTATACTTGTTAATTCAGAACTATTCTATGGAGTTACAAACACTTCTTATGTGTTTGAATTTGAGATACTTCCTTTACCAACTGAACTCTCCATTTTTGTTTCAGAATATAATGTTACTGAAGGAAATAATGTAATTATCTCTGCTTTACTTACCTTTGATGATGGGACACCAATTAGTGGTGCAGATATACTATTTTATGTTTATATTTACTATAAGAATGATTCATTTGGTGTTCAAGCATTAACTCCTGGATATGATCATTTCGAAATTCTACCAGATATAACTAATTCAACAGGTTATGCTACAGTATCTTTCCAGATGACAGAAGAGATAGAATTTATCTCAATAATTGCAAATTACACCGGGAGTGAATTCAATGAAGAGATTAGTTTTGAGCTTAGTGAAGTAATCCGCTCGATAAAGCCTTCAGGATTACCAACATATATTCTGTATATTATTATAGCAGGTGCCGTTGTTCTTATAGCTATAACTTCCTATCTAATCTACAGGTTTGTTAAGCAAAAACCAATAGAACAACTTATGGAAGAAATCGAAGAAGATGAAATACTCAAGAGGATGATAGAAATCAATCCTGGCGCAGTTTTAACTAGTTTTGATCAAAGGAGAGGTGCTATTCCATTAGTACATGAAGATGAACTTGAAAGTGGTTATTACAAGGAGAGATTTCCAATTGGAGTAGATAACTTCTTGTTAAAAATAGCCGACCAGGCATATTCAAGTTTAGGATTTGAAGAAAAGCATGATAGAAGAAGAATTGGTTCCATAATTCTCCCGACAGAAAGAATGGTTGGCTTCATTCATGGAATTCAGCTTCCTAATAAGATGGCTAGAGGAGGATTTGAGAATCTAGCTTTGATTGTTCTAGTAAATGAAAAACATGACAAAGCATTACTAGGGAATCAAACTTATCTATATGATGAAATTGATGAGCTCGCTCATAGATTAAAGTCAAGGCAAACCTTAGAAGAGATTAAATTACAGCTGCATGAAATTAGACTTCGTGCAACAAGAATAGTTCTAGCTGCTATGAGTATGGATAAAGATGCGAGTGAATAATCAATCTATTTTTTTAAGAAATTCAAGAACAGAGGGGATTACCATATCTCCATTAGATTGAAGTTCATGACCTACTTCAGGAAATGAATAAAGAGTGACATTCTTTTCTGACTTAGCAAATTCAAAAGCTTTAGGATAATGTCCCCATCCATCTTCCTCTCCAACATACATCATGATGGGAACATCTACTGGTCTATAATATCCTTTTTTATCGCGGAATAGATGTGGTCCCCAAAAAGCAGTTAAAGCTTTGAAATCAAACTTTCTCATATATTCTCTTACTTCCTCAGTGATTTCTGTCCCTATGGATTCTAAGTAATTAAGGTAGCTTCCTAAACCACCTTCAAGTATACTACGAAATGCTAGTCCCTTCTCAAAGATTTCATCTTCTAATGGTTGAGGGCTAATACCTCCAAGAATGAAAGATTTGAATCTATCAGGAAAGAATTGTGTTAACCCAAATCCTATATGCCCTCCCATAGAATATCCCATGAAATGAGCCTTTTCTATTTTCAGATCATCAAGAACCGTAATAACATCAGAAGTTAAGAGGTCCATTAAGTACATATCAGAGTTGTAAGGTTTATCACTCAGGCCATGTCCCCTAAGATCTATCATGATGAGTTTGTAATTATCCTTAAAGGAATCAACATATCCGATATTGTACCAATCTTCAATGGCTTCCATAAAACCATATTGTAGAACAAAAGGTGTTCCTTCTCCATCAACTTCGTAATTTATCTTAATACCTTGATTATCAGCAAAAGGCATACTTCTATATTTACGCAGTTGAATTCTTAAATATGTTGTAGTTGAGCAATATTGCTTCTTCTAGTAATTCCAAAAAGTTGTGATAATCCAATGAATAAGATTTATTAATTCATTACTATCAACAAATCAAAAGGGGTTCAAATGAAATTTACACCAAATGGTTGCCAAGATTTTCTAGCTAGAGCTGTTTTCCTTACAGGTATGACTGATTTTGGCAATGAACTCCTGTATTTCTATCCTGAAGTAACAATCAGTGAAAAGATTGATCATGATTTATGTTTAAAAACAATGCCTATGGCTTGTCAAGATGGTGATATGCTAATTACACGAATTGGTGATCTTAATGCTGTTACTGTTACTCGTTTAATACCTTGTTTTGAGAAAAATAATTACAAGAAAGAAACTTTTGCTACTTTGGGTATTTTGATACCTATGGATATAAATCCAATTCCTTATTACAAGATGATAGCAAACCTACTAACAAAATTCAGTGAAAATGGAAATTTGAATAAGGAAACACTAATTGATTCAATACCTAAACTATACAAAACTCTAAATCAAAAATTACTTTAGCTTATCTTAATCATGTATATAGATATCTCTACTATTTCCTGTGAAAATGTTGTTAATCGATACATATGAGCTTAAGTAGAATTCACACCCATGCTCACAATAGAGAAACTCACTGTTTGATATCGTAAGGTTATAGCAATTTTCGGAATATATTCCTATATAATTATCTTTAAACTGTACATCATTAATTAGAATAATAGTTGAACCACTGAGGTATATTCCTTCAGAATTTTTTTCAAATATACTATCGTCAATTTCGCAATTTGTGCAGTTAATCATACTGACTCCAATACCTGAATTTATACTTTGAAATGTTTCAACTCTTGAATTTGAGCAATTTATCAGATAAGCTTGATTATATTCAGAACCTGATAACATCAAAGCAGTTTGGTTAATGAAGTACCCAACTTTCTTAGCATTTACATGGTTGTTTTCTATCGTTGCCTGATAATAGTTTTCGTAATAGATATCATCTAATTTTATTCCTTTCTTATCCAATACATTATTTCTGATAATAATCCCCCTTAGACCAATTATATTGAATCCAGTAATTCTCGAATATTGATCGATCTCCTTACGAATTTCACTGGGATCATATTCACAAGTGTTATTTTCTATAACTGATTTTCCAGCGCCAAAAATAGCTATTTCCTCATATGCCATATTTCTGAAAGTGTTGTTGATAATTCTAAAATTTAGAGTAATATTATCTATAAACTGCAAAGTAAAAGCATATATGCCAAACATTCCGTTTGAAATAATGTTATTTTCTATTACACATTCTCTAGTCTCAATAATCCACATAGGAGCTAGACAGTTTTTGATAATGTTATTCTTAATTTGAACTAAACCTGGAATATTAACTGCAAGACTAATAC
>JAEOSZ010000014.1 GCA_016840095.1 Candidatus Heimdallarchaeota archaeon | reverse complement strand
GAGGGATACACTACTTCTAAAAAAGAACAACTAGATGGAGCAGATGTTACTCTCCAAAAAATACAAGAAGAATTAGACGTCAAAAGAAAAGCTCTTGAGAGCTCTAAAAGCAGTGAAATTATGGATCAGTTAGAGGAAATTCGTTCTAACACAACTGAAATGAATAAACGAAAAGCTGAATATGAATCCCAATTAGCAATTTATAATAATAATATGAATATTACAAATTCTAAAATTGATGAAAGAGAAAAGCGAATAGTTGAAGTTGCAGGAATTCTTGCGACATTTCTTAGTAGAAAAGCCAAGTATTTAGAAGAAATTACTGAAGATGAGAAACTTATTAGAAATTTGGAAGTAAAGGTTAGTGAACTAAGAGAAGAACTTGAAACTGTGGATAAGGAAATTGATGACAATGAACTCAATGTTCGAGAAACAGCATTAAACATTAAAAGAATTCAGACAGAAATTAGTACTACTAAGAAAATAATGGAAGAAGTAGCTAGTAGAGATAAGGGAATACAACTGGTTCTTAAAGCTAGAGATGACAAGAAGATAAAAGGTATTTATGGAACAGTTGGTGAGTTATGCAAAACTCATCCAAAGTATTCTGTAGCTTTGAATGTAACTGCGGGAAATAGAACTGATTATATTGTTGTAGAAGATGATGAAGTTGCTGCAAAATGCCTTATCATGGTGAAGAATGCAAAAGCTGGAAGAATCAATTTATTACCATTAAATAAAATTAAACCCCTTGTAATAAACGCAGATATAAAGGAAAAAGGAATAATTGGACGAGCTATAGATTTAGTGGAATTCGATAAGAAATATCAGAAAGCAATAGAGTTTGTTTTTGGACAAACAATCATAGTCAAAAATTTAGACGCAGCAAGAAGCATTGGTTTTAGGCACCGATCAGTAACACTAGAAGGTGATGTAGTCAATCCAACTGGGTTAATGACTGGTGGGTTCTATAAAGGAAAAGATAGAACAAGAATATCTCTAATTGTAGAAGATGAAACCCAATTACCTGTTTTGGAAAAGACTTTCATTAGTCTTCAGGAAGAGAGAAAAAGATTATTGGAATATCGAACTGAAATCACTAAAGAATTGAATGAAGAATTACTGCAGCAATTGAGTGATGTAACTAGAAATCGAGATTTAAAACAGAGAGAAATCAAGATTACAGAGGAAGAAATAGAAATTCGTAGTGAAGAAAACCTAAGAATCCAAACAGAATTAGAAGAGCTAACCAAAGAATATGAAGATATTGAAGTTAAGATAGAGGAATTGCTTTCAGCGAGAAAAGATGTTGGGATGACTTTAGATACTCTTCTCGATGGGGAAATGAAGTTAAAAGAAGAGCTTGATGTTACTGGTGTTCAAGGGATACTTGGAGAAATTAAAACAAAAGAATCCCAACAGCAAGAGATTGGTGATATCATTAGTAATTTGAAAATGGAGCATTTTAAAATATCAACTAATCTTGAGAAAAATTTAGTTTTAGTGAAAGATCTCAAAGAACAAATTGAGGGAATAGAAAAACAAGAGCCAGATAAAGAAAAAGAAATCAATGATATCCAAGTTGTAATTGATGGGTTAACTAAGAATTTGAATGATAAAAAAGTAACGAGAGACAGTTTGTTCGAGCTTATAGAGCAAAGTCAAAACGAACAGGAAAGATTAGAACGAGAACAAAGAGATTTAAGAGAACAATTAGAGGAGGAACGGAAACAACAGAACCAAAACCTGATTCTAATTGAAAGATTAGTCAATGAAAAAACGAATACTGATAAGCAAATTGCTGAACTAGAAGAATTGGCGGTTGAGAGAGATTTACCCTATATTTTTGCTGAAGATGAAGTTATTGATATTGATGTGCTTAAGGAAGTAATGGCTGGTCTTAAGGCAGAATTAGAAAGCTTACCTGAAATAAATATGAAAGCGGTATCTCAATTTGATGAAGAACAGGAATTAAATAATGAGTTATTAGGTAAACGCAAGCTCGTTGAGAAAGATTTCGAAGCAATTAGTCAAGCAATAAATGACATTGAAAGTGAGAAGAGAGAAAAATTCATGGTTGTCTTTAATAGCATCTCTAAAGATTTCAACAGAATCTTTGGTATTTTATCACCTGATGGTAGGGCTAAATTAGAACTTGACGATACAGATGATCCATTCAGTGGAGGAGTTAATATTATGGCTAACCCTGGTGGAAAGAAAATTCTAAGTATGCTTTCACTTTCAGGTGGAGAAAAATCATTAACAGCACTTGCTATGATTTTTTCCATCCAAAGATACAAACCAGCACCATTCTATGTATTTGATGAAATCGATGCTTTCTTGGATATTAATAATGTAAACAAAGTAGCTACTCTAGTTAGAGAAATGAGTAGAGACACTCAAATTGTAATTATTAGTTTGCGAGCGCCTATGATTGCTGCTGCTGAGAAAATCTTTGGAGTAACAGCAGGAGTAGATAGGATTTCACAAATTGTCTCAGTTTCACTTGACGAGATTATGAAAATCGTTGAGAAAACAGATTTACCATCAGAAGCAGAAGTTTATGATTACTAAAACAGACAATTGATATGTTAATAAAAGAATAAGTATGTAATAAAAACAACAGTAATGGAGCGCAAAAAATGGTTCAAAAGGATATAGAAGTAAACCCACTAATGGGTCCAACACTTTTAGACGAAGAGTATCCTTTCTGGTTGCGAGCTCCATTTAGACTTCTAACTGATGTAACACAATTCAGAAAAGTCGATCCATGGGATCTTGAGATAGCTCAATTAATTACACAATTCGTTAAGGAAATGAAACTCCTAGATGACATTAATTTTCCAGTTTTAGGAAGAGCAATCCTTTCATCATCAATACTTTACCGCTCAAAAGTAACAGATCTAATAAAGATTATAGAGGAAACTGACGAGAAAAGTGAGGAACTAGATGTCTTAGGATTTGATATTCCAGAGATTGCTCAATCGTATCACCTTTCACAAAGACCTGTTTCTTTTAGTGAATTAGTTTTTGCTTTTGAGGGATTGTTGAAACAAGAAAGCAGATACAAACATAGATTGGCTATAAGTAAAGGTCAAGCACTAATAAAACCATTACAACTGCCATCTGAACCAGTACAGATTATTGATGAAGAATCTACAAAGATTGCTAAACTCAAAAAAGACATCTATGAACGATTAGTGAAATTACATTTGCAATTTAAGCGTCCCATCTTTTTCGAGGAGTTGTTGGTACCAAACTCAACAAAAATTTCTGTAACTAGAGCTTTCCTATGTATCCTGTTTCTCGGATTTGAACTTAAAGCCAAACTACTTCAAGACGTTGATTTAGGAAGAATCACTCTTCTCCCCATGAGAGATAATGAAGAAGAATTCCTAGGAGGTCTTGAGAAAGTGATTGAAAGAAAATTACAAGATGGTGTTCCAACCGAGGGTAGTGTTTCAATAACTGAGATAGAGGATGAGGATATTGTAGAAGAAACTGATCTTCTATTCGAAGATGATATTGAAAGTGATATTGATTAAGAAAAAATCAATTAGCTAATCTCAAATTCATTTTATCCTCAAAAAAGAATGCTATTAGACTTATTTTAACCTGGAGCGAATAGCTTGAATAACCAAGGTCCAGCTAAGACAAGAATTATCAAAGCAGCTGCGAAAATCATAACAGCATATGGTCCTACCTTAATACCGGGAGTATCTTCTTCAAAGAATCTAATTAAGCCTGCACCTGTGGCTGGCATTGCTCCTCCACCGCTATCACTGGATCGTCTTTGTCTTCGACTCATTTTTTATTTCTCCATATGCTTCAGCTTTGTAGATATCTGTTGTTGTAAACCTATCTTTAAAACTTTCTAATATTCTCGTGAAAGAAATATCTTAT
>JAEOSZ010000152.1 GCA_016840095.1 Candidatus Heimdallarchaeota archaeon | reverse complement strand
GCACCTTAGTATCCAATTCGAAACCTGGAAGCACACGTGAAGCATGATTATCATAACACAATTTCCCACCGAATTCCAGATATAACTTGTCGAAGATGGAAACTCGCTCAAAAATCCTTTCTACCTGTGCATCCAGATACCTATCTGTATCAAACCCAATCTTTCTAATCATCCAACCAACCTTCTGCTTTGAATCTTCTTAGGAAGTCCAAGTGAGTGGGAACCACCCATTGTAATGCTACCAACACTTAGGGACTCTTAATTAATGGCAGACCTCTTTGCCAACAAGGCATTATCCGACAACCTAATTGAATTATATCCGTTTATCAACTGATTTGACTTAAAGGCTTTTTTGCCAGCTTTACTAAACTTCAATATGTTAAAAATTAAGGTGTGGAGTTATGATGCGCAACTTCCTCAAGTGTATTTGCACCCGCGCGAAAGCAAGGGTGTGATCTGTTATATGTTTGGTCTTTTGGTCTTCACACTAATTTTCTAAATTTATAATTTCTAATCTTAGTTAAATTAGGATAATTTTCTAAAAATTATCATTAAATAGAAAATAGAAATTAGAAAAACTACACCTCAAACCAGCCAACAGAAAGCTATTTTAGCCTTGAGTTTTATTGAAGCAACCGAGTGGAAATTTTTATGAACATTAAGTTTAGAGAGGATTTTATCGCTCTCTGGAAGAAATTATTCAGAGGTGCGGAACTTCCCATCTCCTTCTACTACACGAATGAAGAAGGACATGCAGAACTCGTGAAACCCAGCAAAGATAATAGATGTGTCATCGCAGCGCTTACACAAGCAAGAAGAGGGAGAGCTTTATGTTTTGATGAAGAGTCAATCGGCTGTCCTGGCGGAAAAAGATATCTGGGTTTTCGTGAAACAGAACCTGATATTGAATACTTACTCGCTGCTGGAATTCCTGGAAAAGTGGAAGGTGAACGTTATAAGAAAACAACTAAAATCGCTGCAGAGACAATCAAACTTGAGCCACCGTTTAAAGCCCCAGCAAGGTTCATAATATTCAAGAGATGGGACTTGTTAAATTCATCGGATGAACCTGAAGTTGTAATCTTCTTCGCACAGCCTGATGTACTTTCAAGTCTTTTCACATTAGCAAATTTTGATGAAATAGAAATTAACAAAGTTTTTACTCCATGGGGTTCAGGATGTTCATCAATTGTACAGTATCCAGTTCAAGAGAAAGACTCCATCAGTCCAAGAGCAGTTATAGGATTGTTTGATATTTCCGCGCGTCGCCATATTTCAGAGAATTTGCTTACATTTTCCGTATCTATGCACAAGTTTAAATCGATGGTTCGCAACATGGAAGAAAGCTTCCTGAACACAAAGTCTTGGAAGGCATTACAGAAAAGAGTTCAAGAATCCCCTATAATAGCGTGAGTTCCAAATATACACTAAATTTCTAAATTCTAATTAAAAGTATCCTTCAGACTCAAATATCAATAGTATATAAGTAAAATACATAAAATGACTTACAAAAAACATACGAATAATTATAATAAATTAGAGAAGAGGCGAATGTTTGAGTTATGTTATCAATAAAGGAATGGCAGAAAAAGATAACCAAGTATGCCATAGACCATGGATTTAACTGGATTCCAGCTGACATTGATACAATGCTTCTTAGGATACATAGTGAAGTTTCAGAGGCCAGTGAGGCAGCTAGAGATGAGAATGCAGGGGAACTAGCAGAGGAGATGGCTGATATTTTCATTAGATTGGTAAACGCTTGCGAAGTTATGGGTATAGATCTTGAAGCAGAAGTTCAAAAGAAACATAGGAAGAATCTTAATCGAGATATGTTACATGGAAGAAAGAGAAAATAATGCGCACTTTTTTTTAATTTCTAAATAGGGATAAAAAGGTAGTTGTAGAGCCTTTACTTTTGGATCCCATTGCAACTCAATATCGTTAGTGCTTTTTTTAACATAATTAATTAGAAGAGATTTAATTTGACTCAAATCACTTGAAGATACTATCACCAAATAAATGGAATGTTATTATAGTTTTATCTAAAATAATTATTCACAGAATTCATTTATGTTTTCTATTTTTTCTCTGAGAACATTAATTTACGTTTGATCTTTAATATTTCATTAGAATGCAAAAAATAAGAGCCATATTCTTTGACTTGGACAATACACTAATTGATTTTATGCAGATGAAAGAAGAATCCTGCAAAGCAGCAATACAAGCAATGATAGATTCTGGATTGAAAATGGACAAAACAGAAGCTTACTGCAAGTTAATGGAAACATATTTCAAGTTGGGTTTGGAGTCGGATTATGCTTTTACTAACTTTCTAAAGGAAAATAACCAGTTTGATCACAAATTATTGGCTACTGCAATAAACAAGTACCTGGAAACTAAAGCTGGTTATCTTAAGCCTTATCCAAACGTGAAAACAGTTCTTAGGAATTTGACTGAAAGGGGATTGATTTTGTGTATTCTCACAGATGCGCCAAAAACAAAAGCTTACCAAAGATTGTTGCTTATGGGGATCGAACAGTACTTCAGATTTGTTGTTGGCTTTGAGGATACTAAAGTTAAGAAACATACAGGATTGCCCTTAGAACTAGCTCTAAAATTGCTAAAGAAAGAGGTTCCCGATATAATAAATAGTGAAATTTTGATGGTTGGTGATTCTATAAAGAGAGATCTAATTCCTGCAACAAAGATTGGACTAAAAACAGCCATAGCAAAATACGGACAAGTAAGCGAGGAAAAAGGATCAGCCGACTATGAACTAAATGATTTTTATGATATTACAAAAATTGTATAGTTATTTCTAATTACAATTTATTAACAAATCTTTTTT
>JAEOSZ010000083.1 GCA_016840095.1 Candidatus Heimdallarchaeota archaeon | reverse complement strand
TTTCCAAATGCTTGAGAATTTCAAGTATTCATATAAAGCCTTAATTTTATCATCTACAAGAATCATTTTTTTCAGATTAAAATATGGAGGATTTCCAATAATAACATCAAATTTACAATTTTTGCCAAAATTATTCTCCCAAGAAAATGGATTGAGTTTCTGAGCAATATTTTCATCTAGAAAATTAAAAACATCAGAACTGACTATACTATTTCCACACTTTAGATTAAGAAAATCACCGTTCATTAACAAGGGATATTTTTCTTTTAGTATGGATTTACAGACATTTAGGCTTCGTTTGTCTAATTCTAAACCAAAAATATTATTGAGAGCGAAGTTCTGAAAAAGCTTGTTTCTCTCATCAAGTTCCACCTCGTCAAAATCATCAAGGGTTTTATTGATCTTATTTAATAAACCTACAATGAAATTTCCTGAACCAATAGAAGGATCACAAAATTTTAGTTTAAGAATCGAATTTTCAAAGTCTTTAAATGAATCATAAATGAGTGATTTTTTCTTGTTAAGATGATAGAAAACTCTCTCTATCATGAAGTCAACTATATAACTTGGAGTGTAAAATGCTCCAGTTTGCTTTTTTGAAGTGTTGGATTCTATCATCTATTCTATTAAATTCATTAAAGGACAAATATAAAATTATCTACAAGAAGGAGGTTTTTTCTATTCAAATTCGAACTCTGCGATTTCTCCTCCCACTAGATGATAGTGTATATCTATTCTTTGATTCTCAGGAATCTTATCTCTATCCATTTCTTCTTCAATTTCATCTCTTAATCTTGCAAATTTAGCAGCTACTTCAGTCAAGATGCTTAGTATTTGGAAGAGATGTCGGGGTTTAGAAATTTTCATATCTAGAGGAAAATTAGAGATACTGCCTAGAGGATAAGTGCTATTTTTGGGTCTAGCTCCACTTTTGAATGCTTTCTCAGCTGTTTCAAAATTATTCAACATCATGTTTTCTAGATTGTGATTATAAGCAATACTTCTTCGTTCCTTATCCACTAGATTACCTAAGTTAGGGTGCTCAGAAACCATTTTAACATAAATCTCTGCGATTTCTTCATCTGATTTGTCTAAAATTTTCTTGTACGCTTCTGGCATTTTAGTCTCTAGGGCTTCAAGAGGAGGTTCTCCAAAATTCCTTTCAGCTATCTCTGAAAGCTTGTAGAAGATTCCTTTGTTTTCACGTGTTTTCTTATTATCAACAACTAGTAATTCAGGTTCTTCAGTTAAATCCTTCAAATGATGATAAATTGTGGCTTCATTTTTACCTAAAATCTTCGCTAGTTTCTTAATATTCGAAGATCCAAAGTTATTGATAGCCATGATTATAGCATACCTTGTTTCGACTTTATAGACATCATTAACTCTATCAAGAATCTTTTTACCTTGAGATTTTAATTTCTTGTAGTCAACCTCAATTTTTTCAGATTTACTCATAATATTCACTCTAAATGCTCTCTAAATAAACATCCATTGCACATATATAAATTTAACCGTCAAATTAATTTGATGCCCAAATATTTATAAGTGTAAAGATGAATCATAATTTGATGATTAAATTATTGTGATGGTCAAACAATAATTCGAAAGTGGTGAAAAAGGAAATGAGCGATCAAGTAAAATCAGAAAAAAGTGAATTAAAAATGAGAGAATGGGACTTCGAAAAAGATCATGAGAAAGTTACTAAACTTCTAGATGTTGTTTTTGAGAAAGAATTACAATCAAAAGGATTAGATGTAAAGGTCGTTTTTGACGAGTTCAAAGCTATGCTTCCTCTTATGAATTTTATTGGATTCTTTTCTAAGAATTTCAAACATACTCTCGATGGATTCGTTTTCGAGAATGAGAAGGGAGAGATTATCGCCTCAGTTAACATTAGTTACAGTCTCTTTTACTGGGAAGTGGCTATGGTAGCTACACATCCAGATTATAGACGAAGAGGATTAGCAAGACAGCTAGTTACAGCTGCAATTGATCACGCAAAAAAACATGGAGCAAAGATGTGTGTTTTAGAAGTACTGGATATAAATGAACCTGCTTACAAGTTATACCGTAATTTGGGATTTGTTCACTATGATAGTATTACTAGACAAAAGCTAGAATATAGTAAACTAGCTGGAATACAAGAACAAAATCTTCCTCAAGAATATGAAATTAGAAAATTCAATAGGAAGAAAAGAACCAATCAAGCAAGATTCGAATTGGATCAAAGGAGAACTCCAGAAGAAGTACAAACCTTCCATCCTGTGGATAGAGGAAGATACTTCAAACCACTACTAATTAGACTTCTTCGACCAATAGCTAAGATTTTACTAAAAATCAAACGTGTTGATAATTTGATCTATCATGAAGGAAAACTTGTTGCAGATATTTCAGTTTCTCCCAGCAGTAAAAAAGGATCCCCTCATAGAATAGATCTGATGATAGATCCAAATCATTGTCAAGTTCTTTCAGAACCATTATTAGTTCACAGTTTATTAACGCTCGAAAATAACTCATCAACTGATGACAATGTAATTCTAGAGTTTAGAACCCATGAGATAAAACAGCTAGAGATAACTAGAATATATGGATTTGAAGACATTGAAACAATGCATCTGCTTGGATTAAAAATAATCGAATAATAGAATAAAGGTTATAGATAGAAGGAGACTTCGTTCCCCCTCCCTATATCCGGTGTGAAGCTCCTACCACGAGGATGTTATGATGCCTGTCAAAAAAAGTAAGAAAACCATTTTCTTTAAAAATAGTGAAAAAAGTTGCAGCTAAATTGCTTGTCACGAAATTTCTGTTGACCTTATATATCCCTCACTTTACTAGGTAAACTTTAACTATTATTTTATTGATTTTATCTTGTGCCTGAACTAAGGATGCTTGAAAAAGCTGCTAATCGATTGAAAGCTGACAATTATGATCTTGTTATACAAATTGTCATCTGTTTAATTCTCTTTTTCTCTTCTATTTTCATTAGATTGGCGCTTCGTACTTGGTTTCTTTCCAATTTTGATACAAGTACCTATTTCTCTCCTTCAGGTTATGAATGGGAGGTCTATGATGACCCTTACGTATATTATCAGAATTATCTCTATGCTTTCAAGTACGAAGGATGGAATCCTTACGCATTTGACCGAGAATTCCCTCTAACTGGTTATGTTTATGGTCCTTTTTTTGTTTATTTCTTAGTATTCATCTCTTTATTCATTGACATCTTCTTTCCGGGTTTACCTCGTCTAGACAAAGCTTGGATGGCAGTTACTTTTGCTCCAATCGTTTTTGATTCTATTACAACAGTTTTCATCTATCTTATTCTTCTTAAGAAATTGAATAATGGGCGAAGAGACAGACTAAATCAGTTTTATGCACTTTTTGGAGCTATAATCTTTATTTTCATGCCTTTAGTTTTATTCTATAATGATTTTATTTATCTTAATTCTTACATGTTTACAACTTTCACTGTTATGTCATTCTATTATCTTCGAAAATCAAAATACAAACTATCAGCTTTCTTCTTAGTTTTATCACTTCTCACTAAACTAAATTCCTTATTTCTAGTCCCTCTTTGGTTGTTTTATCTCTTCAGATTAGATAGAAAAATTGCTCGCAAATATCTAATCAATATAGTAGTTTTCTTTTTCCTCCTTTCAGTCCCTTGGATATTTATTAATCCTCTAAACTACATTGGATTACAGCTCTGGCCAGGAAGTACGGAAAATACTATGTTTGCCATAAGTTATACGTATCTATATTGGTCAACAACGCCATTCCATGCGATGCTTTACTGGGGTATGGAAGGTTTAGCTAGGGTCTACTATTACTTGAACATAGCTTATATTCCGTTGTTATTATTCCTTATCTTGAGTTATTTTACCATCACTATCATGGCTCCTCATTTTCAGAAAAAGGAGAGTTCTTTCTATGTTTTTCAAGCTATGTTTATAGTTGGTTATCATGTATTTCTTTCTCGAGGTAATTACAAGTATTATGATTCCTTTTTCATACCATTTGTTGTAATAGCTCTTGTATCAAGAGCTCAGGATTTCAGAAGAAAATGGGTTGGACTGAGTCTTTTTTTGGTTTTCACTGGATGGATAGTTTTACTAAGTCTATGGATCATGGTAAAAGTCAAATGGCTACACATATTCTATACTTCTCTTCTAATGCTAACAATGATTATCTCTTTTGATATTCCTCTGCATACAGTATTCTACAGAAAGAAGAATTACAAAGAGCTTTTTGATTACTTGAAAACGCAAAAGAGAGAAATACAACAAATGAGAGAAGAGAAGAAAGAGAAAAGAAGAGAAAAAAAGGAAGCTAAACACAAGTAGCTTTTGTAACTAATCTTTCCCAACGATCATCTATAGTTTCTTGAATTTCAATCAATTTCTTTTTCCATTCAGGTTTGAATAGATGACGAAATCTTCCTTGAGGTTTAAGATAATCTTCAATTGGCAATTTTCTATCTGGGTTCTTAGCTAATCGTGAAGAAATTCCTGTTAGCATCCAATCATCTTTGTAAGTATAGTATAGTGGGAAGAAACAGGTTTTCACAGCTAATTTTGCTAGTTCCATCGACTGATCTGGAGCATATCTTTGACCCAGATTACATGGAGAATCAACTA
>JAEOSZ010000013.1 GCA_016840095.1 Candidatus Heimdallarchaeota archaeon | reverse complement strand
TATAATGATGGGTTAGTAATGGCAGCAATATGTGCAGGTCCGAGTCTTTTTGCTGCTGCAGATATAATCTCTGGACGAAACATTAGTGGAAACATTGCTATAGAAAGTGATATTATTGCAGCTGGAGCCAATTTCATCTATACAGGCCTCGTTATTGATGGGCCATTCGTCACAGCAGATTATGCTCGCATGTTTGATTTTGCACAAAGAGGAATATTACAAGCTCTTGGTCTTTTTGAGTCCGATCCACCAGAGATAGTTAGTTGTACGATGGAATTACTTCCAAATGGAACAGCTGGTTCTGTTTCACTTACAGTAGAAGTTTCCGATGCTTTTGATACGCAAAAAGTCATTGCTCAATTCTATAGATATGACTCAAACACACTAGAGTATATTCTCAAACGTCAAGTTCAGCTATCAAGAAATGAAGAAAACACCATCTATAGCAACATCATTGAATTATTCACTTATGGCAATTATTCTCTATGGCTTGAGGTGGATGATGTTCTTGGAAATAAAGGCACTTATGAAGATGTCGAAAAATTCATTCTAGAAGATCCAAATAGTGGAGGATTAGGGTTGGCGCAATTTAGTTTGCTACTTCTATCAGTTGTTTCACTAATCACTTTGGTACTCACTAGAAAGAAGAAAAGGTAGAACTTGTTCTACCTCCCCTTCTACAAACATAATTCAACTTTAGAATCTAAGGTAAAATACCTTTTTGTCGAGGTTTTTTGTATAAAAGAAGATTAATTTGTTAAGAAGTATTCTTATTAAAAACGGCAAGTATCTATAGATTAGGAGGGTATGAAATGCCTAAGAAAGTTGCAGATACCCCTGAAAATATGGAAATATGTAAGAAGTTTTGTGGACCATGTCCAACATTTCAAGCAAGTAAATTGAAAGAAGTACCTCCACATGCACTCTTTTGTGCACGAGGAAAATCAACAAAACCAACAGCAGATATTGAAGAGAAAGGATGCAGTTGTTTTGGTTGTCCAATCTTCCCAGATCATCAATTAGAGGGCGGATACTTCTGTATTTATGATATTGAAGGTAAGAAGTGATTCTTCTCTTCCATTTTTTTATTTCTTAAATTGTTAATTACTCACTGAAAAAACTGTTTCTGAACATATTTGTTTCTTCTTCTTCTTTTATATATTCATCAAGAATACTCCTTGTGAGGTTTGTACATCAACGAACCTTCTTTACAATTGGATGGAGACCCAATGATAAAAGAAGTATACTTTGATAAGGACGAATTAATTGATTGGCGACGGGAAGCAAAAGAAGAGATCAAAACCATGCGATTTTGCCCTAATTGTGGACAGCTTGTTGCACTGAAGCTTAGAGAGCACAAGTATTATCAGAATTTTTACGCTTGTTCTATTTGTGGTGACATCATTTTGAAGAAAGGCTATGTCAAAATGGGCAGTGGTTCAGGTTACGGTTATCGTAATTTTCAGAGATACAATCAAAGAAGAAGAATGCTTAAAGAGTAATTTCCTCTCTTCTTTTCTTTCCTTTAGACAATAAATTGAAAACAGCAAGAGTTGGTATATTATTAGTAATTCTTGGATGTTTTGAGACTTGAATGGTTACAATCCAGTTGAAGATCATCATTATGTTTCTTGTTATTCCAAGAAGATCAATGGTAAAATCAAATGCTTGACTTGTCGTCATAATTGCACTTTAGCAGAGGGAAAAGTGGGCATTTGTAATACAAGGGAAGTTATCAAAGGAAATCTGATTAGCCATAATTACGGCATGGTGTCTTCTATTTCTTTGAATCCTATTGAGAAGAAACCGCTATACCATTTCCATCCTGGTTCCTACGCAACAACTATTGGTTCGTGGTCGTGCAATTTCTCTTGTCCTTGGTGCCAGAATTATTCTTTGACGAAAGTGGAACCCAAAAGATTCGATAAGATGCATTATCTTTCCCCTGAGAAGCTTGTTGATATTATAGCAGGAAATCCTAAATCATCAGGTATTTCGTTTTCTTTTAATGAACCAACATTGATGGCTGAATACACAGTCGATGTCATGAAGCTGCTCGCAAAGGCTAATCCAGATTTGTATAGTGGGTACGTGACAAATGGATACATGTCGGAAGAAGTCTTGACTGATTTAGTCAGAAATGGTCTCAATACTCTCACTATTAGTCTCAAAGGAGGGAAAGAGAATATGAAGATGTATTGTAATGCTAATACTGATCATATTTTCGAGAATATAGCGTTAGCATTTGAAAAGGATGTTTTTCTTGAGATAGTTGTTCTAGTTATCCCTACAATAAGTGATTCTACTGAGTACTTTGATTTTATCTCGAGTAAAATTGTCAATAATTATTCACCTGACATTCCTCTGCATTTCAATGCTTATTATCCTGCACACAAATTTCACTTACCCAGAACAGACATCAGTATACTTGAGAAGGCAAGAACTATAGCTATGGAAAATGGACTGAACTACGTTTACATTGGGAATATTCTTGGTCATGAAGCTCTCAACACCTTCTGTCCTGAATGTCAAGAGCTTGTTATTGAGCGTTCTCAGAGTCGTTTCATTAAAAACAATCTTGATAACAATAACAGATGTCCTCGATGCAATTACAGTATACCAATAATATAGAGGAGTGATTCAGTGTTTTTTTATAGATACTTCTCCGAATCTTCTGCAATCTCAGCTAGTTCTGCTTTGCTTAAAGTGAATGTCATTGCTCCAGCACTTTCTTCAACATGATTGATCTTAGTTGCCCCAGGTATTGTAATTACTGTATCACCATTATACGAGACTAGCCAATTAAGAGCTACTTGAGCTGGAGTAGCTTCATGGGCTTTCCCTATTTCTGTTAGTGTTTGAACTAAAGGTTCACATTCGTCCAACTTTCTTCTTACAGATCTTTGCATAAAAGAGGTTTTGTTTTCAATTAATTCTGGATTGCTGTGATATTTCCCAGTAAGTAATCCTTGACCTAGAGGGGTGTACGCATCAATTGTTATCCCTAGTTCTTTGGGTGTTTAAATAATACCATTTCTCTCAATATTTCTTTTTAATAAACTGTAGTGAACTTGATTTACTGCTAAAGGTATGCCTTGTTTTTCTAATACTTCAGAGGCTTTTCTCATTTGTCTTGCAGTAAAATTGCTAACACCTACAGAGAGTATTTTGTCATCCTTCACTAATTGAGCCATTTCATTCATTTGTCTTCTAACAGTTGAAAAGCTAATAGGTGCATGAACCATATACAAGTCAATTGTATAATCACTGAGATATTCTAAGCGTTTCTTGATATTTTTTCGAACATTCCTTGCCCATCTCAACATAGGCATCCATTTTGTGCCGATAACTACATCTTTGTCAGCAATATTATTTGCTTTCAATGCTTTCACGAGAGAAACTTCAGATCTTCCAAAACCGTATGCTTCCGCAGTATCAAAGAAATTCACTCCGCCATCAAAAGATGCTTTAATCATTGATTTTTTATCTTCACTGGTAATATATGGCAATCTTTTCCACATACCCTTTTGTCCCCCCATCCACATCATTACACCAATTCCTATTGGTGATACTTTTATGTCTGTTTTTCCAAGGGATCTTTTCTTCATCATGTTGTTTCAACTTCTCTGAATTACAAATAAATTATTAATTTATTGTCTTAGAAAATTATTTCGTTTTACTGAACTTTTACCTTAGAAGAATTTAAGCTACTATTTAGCTAAAGATTTTTTATTTACGAACCTCTATAAGACTAGAGAAATATGAGTTATCTTGGAGTTTCCAGATATCTTTCTGGTAGAGGAAGTGGATAACATGGGAAAAGGATATTCTTTGAAAATTAAATTTCTTTGTTTATTTTTCTTAGGGGTTTTTCTTACATTAAGTTTGTTAGTTTGTTTGAACACAGTGAAAGCTCTAGATGAAAATGATACTTTTAATTTGAGTAGTCAAGGAAGAGAAAACCAAGATCCATCAATTCTTGAAACAGAAAGCAAATACTTAGGAAATGCTTTGAGGGTTTACTCTAAAGAGAATTTTCTTTATGTTTTTGAAGAGAATGATGTTTTGAGTGTTTACGACTTAACTAAGCCGAGATTTCCTGAGCTAATAAATTCATTATCATTTCCTACGAGCCATTATCATCATATAAGGATTGAAGAGGATATTCTTTACTTGCCAAAACAAAATTCTTCATTGTTACAAATCAGAGATTACTACGATAGTTATCATGAATTCGACTCATTTGTAGAAATTTATAATTTATCAGATCCTTACAAAATCTACAAGATTGGCAAATTCTTTGTTCCAGGGCATACCACTAATCTCTTCATTCAAGAAAATCAGATCTACATTCAACATTATATAGATTACATTAATCATACAGAAGAGGGATATTCTGGATATCATATTGAGCTATCAAACTACACTTTAACAATTTATAATGCAACAAATCCGGAGAATGTTGCGATTATTAAGAGTCATGATTTATATAGTGTATATGGCGGAATGGTTTGTTTAGAAGATAATTTTGCTATTTTCCTAAATTATAGCTACTCATATATCACTCAAATATTTCTGGTTAATTTTACAGATATCTATGAGCCTAAACTCTTGAGTATGATCACTCTTGAGAACATTAGAGAAATACATGCTTCAGGAAATATGTTATTCATACAGTATTCTATTGGAGAATCTTATTTTGAACGTAAAGGGTTCATAAACACATATTCCTTTGAAAATCCAACCAATCCAATTTTATTAAGTACGATTCAGACTCAAGAAACATATTCAAGGATACAGACTTATCATGACATTTTGTTTATTGAATCGAATAAAATGTTAATATTATATAATATTTCATCACCTGATAATCCAATATACTTGTATGAAATCGTTATGAATGATTTTATTCGAGACTATTTCATCTCTGATGAGTATATTATCATTGTAAGTTCTGATAGTAGCATTACAATCTTCTACTTCACATTTTCAAATCCGAAAGCTCTAATAAATTACCAAAAAACTCTCAGTTATTTAGGCATTGGTTCAATTTTCATTGTAATCCCCTTAGTTCATTTCATATTTGAACGATTAACTAGAAGAAGAAAAATCGAAGAAGAAGAAGATGATGAGGAAACTCAAGTACTTGAAACAGAG
>JAEOSZ010000082.1 GCA_016840095.1 Candidatus Heimdallarchaeota archaeon | reverse complement strand
ATTCATTACAGAATATGATAGATTGTTGACATCAGATGAGTATTTCAAATGGAAAATGGAGAATATCCCTAAGGTTCCAGTTAAGATGCTGATGAAAGCTCTTTACAAGCAGAAGAAAGAAGGCATCAATTCTAAACTTTCTCGAATTACTTGTCCTATCATGTTAATCAATGGTACTGCAGGATTGCTAACCAATCGTAAATCGGTTGAAAAATATTTCAAGATAATACCTGCAAAGAAGAAGTATGGACTAGTAGTAGAAGGAGCCAATCATTCAGTTCAGAAATCTAAACAGCATGAAGAAATTTTAGAGCATCTAATTAAGTTCATATCAAACGTTCTAGATTATGAGAAAACTGGAGATGAAACAGAGAGTACCGTTATTATCACCTTGAAAAAATAGTAGATAAGGGATTTGCAAGAAGATTTTTAAACTTTTAAGAGAACTACCTCTGTTTAACTAAAGGTAGTTCAATATGTCAAATAATCCTGCAAAGCTAGGTAAGCTTATTGCCCTATTTAGCTTTACTTCCATAATAACGATTTTAGGATTACTGTGGGGTATATTTGGTTATATACTAGATCGTGATGCTGGTTTTTTAGCAATGCTAATAATAATGTCTATTTTAGCCCCTTCTTCTGTAGGAGGATTAGTGTTTTTTTCTATTAGATTTTCTGAAATAAAGAAGAGAATAAGATTAAAACTAACAACACACAAGTAGGTTAATTTAATGTATGAATCTAGTACAAAATACAGAGAATTTGTTGTAATGATGGCACTAACAATTATTTTGGCTCCTATAGGTTTGATTGCAAGTATAGCTGTTTTAATCTTTTCAGAATCTCACCGGTTTCTGTTTCTAGTTATTCCAGTAGCTATTGCCCTCCCAGCTTCAATAATAGCTTTAATTATTGGAGTTAAAAGGCAGAAAAAAACCATTGAATCATGATTCGATTCATTCTTCAGATTTGGAATACATAAAGAATGATTAAACTTTGCAGAACATAAGATCAAAAATATAACTCTGGAAGGATTGATACTTGTTTTTCATTAGATGAGTAATACCTAAATATATCTAGAGACTAATACATCCTATGCAGCAAACAGAATATAGCTACAAAAGAAAGAGATTATTCAAGAGACTGAACAAATCTTTAGATATAGTAAAAACAGTTCTTTCCAAAACATTCGCTTCTGCTGAAATTGAGAAGCTTGTTGAGGAAACGATTCAAGGTGTAGATTTACTCCTTCCTGATGTTCCTTATATCGGTGGAAAGGAAAACATTTCTTTGAATGATTTCTTTGATGCTATTATGATGTTAGCCCTTTTCAAAGAGCTAAGGAAGAGAAACATTTCTGTAAGGAATATCGGTCAGATCATGTACGAAATAAGAGAGCTGCAAACTCAGAGTTCTTCAAAATTATACAAAAATCTCATGGCTAGTTTGATGTTTAGTTCGTATATTAAAAGAAGTTACAAGAAGAAAGTAAAGAAAATGACAGAGAAAAACTATTCCGAAAATTGGAATATGGAATTTGTTGAAGGGGATGGAGAGGAATTCGATTGGGGAATGAATTACACTGATTGTGCAGTTCATAAATTTTACAAGAAACATGGAGGAGAAGAACTATTACCTTATGTTTGTATGTCTGATTATGCATTATTTCATGGATTGAAAAATGTAGAATTTGTGAGAACTCAGACTCTCTCAGGAGGAGCTTCCTATTGCGATTTCAGATTCAAAAAAGGAGGTTCAACGCCAAGAGGATGGCCCCCAGAAGACCTTCCTGATTTTAAACAAGAAGAATAAAAAAGAGGTGTGATTAGTTACTTGTTCTTAATCACATGCTTGTAAAGCTGCTGCATCAGGTGTATCCTCTGTTACCTCAAATTGACTATTGTAAAGATCAGCATAGAAACCACATGCAGCTAGTAATTCTTTGTGAGTGCCTTGTTCAACTATGTCTCCATCATCCATAACTAGAATCAGGTCAGCGTTTCTAATTGTTGACAATCTGTGAGCAATCACAAAACTTGTTCTGTTCTTCAT
>JAEOSZ010000081.1 GCA_016840095.1 Candidatus Heimdallarchaeota archaeon | reverse complement strand
TTTGAAATAATGTTATTTTCTATTACACATTCTCTAGTCTCAATAATCCACATAGGAGCTAGACAGTTTTTGATAATGTTATTCTTAATTTGAACTAAACCTGGAATATTAACTGCAAGACTAATACCATAACCTATAGCTTTGATAAGATTATTCTGAATAACAACATGTTTTGAGATATTTGAAATTGATATTGCAACTGGATGTGCAATATTCATTTTTCTGTTTTCTATTCTATATGGATCAATTAAGGTACCAGTTCCAGGTAGTTTGTATTTTGCAAAATCTTCATCAGATTCAATTAGAATAGGTTTAGACCTTTTGATACCTATTATAAGAACTGGAGTAAGAAATGATGTAAGGATGATTGTTGTGATTATGAAAAATTTGAATGTTACATTACTACGCAAAGACTTGATACTTACCATATTCTCCCTTATTTCTCTATTAATTATTAAAATTGTTCTTTTTTGTTAGTTAGTATATGACTAATTCAGTAAAAAAATAGAAAAAAGTGAAGGAATTTTACTTCTTTATCCTTCGGACAATTATATAGAATGTTGTTAAACCTAGTACAGCTAGTAAAGGTTCAATGAAAGATAATCCTAGTGTGAAAGTTCTTCCACTATCAGATCTCTCTATACCTACTTCCATTGCAAGTTCTGTACTATACCCATCAACGATTGTCTTTACTTTGATTCCGTAATACATTACTTGTACTAAACCGTTTTCCACATCGATTTCAACATAGTAGTTTGAAACTCCTTCTACACTCCAATCAATGTCAACATCAGTGGTTACTGTTCCATCATCAATGAAACCTTGTTTTGTTACATTTAGCTTGAAAATTCCATCAATAAATGAAACTTCAATTACATTGCTTGGAATACCTGGATTTATGATTGGATTAATAGAATCATCGTAAGTGAAGCTAGGATAGATGGCAGCATTTAGTTGGGATTCTAGATGTTCATAGAAAGTCGCATTTGTGTTGGCAAATATAGGTAAACCCTTCATGAAATCGTATGTTGATGTGTCTGGAAAATCAATTACTACATCAGGTGGATCATAAGGATTAAATCCATCTACTAATATTGCATAAAGCATATCAATAGATACGAAAGTACTATACCACATATCTAATGGAGTTTGCCCTAGAAAAGTCTGACCCCCTAATGTTTCAGTGACATTGAAAGTGGTTGTTGGATATGGTAATCCCCAATAGCCGATATCTGCTGATTCAAAAATTGCATCAACTTGCACATTAATAGTATTATTAACAATACCTACCCCTGTTTCTTCAGTTGTAACAACAAGCCCTTCTTCTAGATAGAAGTAAATATCAGTGACTACATAATTGAAATCGTCTCCTACTTCTACTCCTACAAGAGGAGAAACAGCTGTTGACAATGGTACAGAAACTAGAATTACTAGAAAGGAAATTCCTGCTAATAAATATGTTAGTTCTTTTTTCATATAGTTATACACCTCTATAGATGGTCTAAGATTAATTATAGAAAAAGACATATTTAACAATTCAGTTCGAGAAAAGTAGAACTCAGTTAATACCAACTAAGTCAAACTCTAATAATTCTCTTTACTAACACTTAATCTCTCAATCTTATTCTAAGGAATATTTATCAATTAATTTCCTAAAATCTTTCCAAACGTTCCTAAAAGGCTTGCAACTGAAGTAAACTATATTAATTATCTTTGTACAAAAGTAAGTAGAATGCTGGGGGTTCACAATCCGTCTAGGTTTGCTAGTTATTAGCTTTCTCTGATAGATTTTTCCAGCACAACCCAGAGTGATACTATGTCAGGTGTAACTTATAGTGGTCTAGTTAGTTCTGAAGAAGCACTAACCAGAGAGAAAAGCTCATTCATTTTAGACAAAGCAATTCTTCAGACAATTTGTGAAGATGGTCCTCTAACTATTGAAGAAATTCGTAGAAATACTTTGCCACTTGAAGCTGCTATCGGTATGAAAATTGATCTCCCTACTATCAAAGAGATAATTGACAAATATATCAAACAAGGATTAATCTGGGAAAACAGATAAGGGGTTACAAAAATGGCACGATTTTTTTCAAGAAAGGATCCAGCAAAAAACTATTTGAATAAGGCTATTATTGGTTTAGGAGCAGGGATTGTCAAATCCAGAAAAATACTGAATTTAAGTTTTGGTCCTCAAGGAGCAATGGATATTCTCAGTATTTGGATAGGACAAGAGATTGCTAAAGAATTATTGTCTCAGAAGAAAGTTAAACCGGGTATTTCTGAGAATGAACTAATCGAAAAACTTCTAGAAGAGATTCGATTAGCAGAAGATCTTAATTTCAGTGAAATTAACGGAGAATCATCAGTTACTATTCAGAACTGCTTAATCTGCCCAAAGAAAGTAGGTGGATATGATTTAGAAGGGGAAACTGCTTGTCCAGTTGGAGGGATTATAATGGGAGCATTAACTTTTGTAAAAGGAGCATCTCCTTCACTACCAAACATTACTCTAAATCCAGGAGAATTCTGTAAAATAAGCATGGATTTAAATAACTAATCTATTTTCTTTTCTTTCTTTTTCTAACAATGCTTCAATGGAGTGAGCATTTCTCCAGGTGTTCTGCTTTTCAAAGGATCCATACTCTGACACTCTTTTATTGTGATCTCTTCATCAAAAATGAATAAACCAACTCTCTTTACTTCTTCCTTTGTTTTCTGTTTAATTGACTCTTCTAATTCTTCTAAAAAGAAGATTTTAATCTTGGGTTCCTTGCTACTCACAAAATCCCAAATACCAACAACCTTTCCATTTAGAAGAATACAGGAAGTAGCATTTCCAGATCTGTCAAACATATAGTTGTAATGTTCCTCTTTGACAAGTCTTTCTCTATCTTTATGACCCATAAGATAAGGATCTAAATCTGAAAGGAGATTTACTAGATTCTCATCCCTTTGTTGAAGTTGTTTGAGCTTCTTCAAATCCTCAGATAAAATATAAAATTCCTTCTCACTCCCCTCAATTTGAATCTTCTCTAGTTCATCTTCAAATTCAAAAAGAATTTTTCTAGTTTGAGTTTTATTGAATCCTGTCCACCAAACAATATCTGTTTCAGTTGCAGGACCTAAGCATTTCAGATAATGTTTGACTATGAATTTCATACTCTCTTCTTCAGAAATATCTTCAAAGCTTAAATCAGGAAAGTATTCTTCAAATAATGAATAGGAATGTCTCTTATCCCTCCAGCTTTTAAGAGGCTTATTTCTAATGATATCTAGTTGGTCACACATTAAAGCTATGAAGTGAGTTGTGTGCTCTTTTGATAAGACTTCTTTCTTTATATCAGTAGTTGATAAGATTCTTCCTGATAGAATCTTTCTAATTTCGGCAGCACTTTTATCATATTCCTCTAATGAAACACCAAGATTCTTAAGATAATCTTCATGACGTTTTGCATATTGCTTTTTTGTTGCTAAGTATATAATTGGAATGAGTTCTTTAGGTTGAATGAACACTGACTTTCTCATACATCTAATCTTTCCAAGGTTCTTCTTCTCATAAATTTCATCTTCAAAATCTTTTTTACTTAAGTTAGTTGATCTGAAGAAAGTTGAAAGATATGTTGTTGTTTGGCTAGTTGCATGTAATCCTCCTATATTCCTGGCAATTTGAGTTATATCGTTAATTCTTGATTCTGGAGTTAAATGCTGTTTTGTAAGAATGAAGTAATTAACTTGAATTTCAGTAAACTCTTCCATAGAATTTAATTTAGTTTGAACTTTTATTATTTTTCCCTTATGTTTCAACCTTATATATCAAAAGAGAATTGTTAACAAGATAGTAAAATTGATTCTACTCTAAAGAAGTGACAAGAATGGATGAAGTAGAGTTTAGAAAATATCTGAAGAGAAAAGGGAAAAAACCGGGGGTTGTAGATAGAAATATTCTATCTGTTAAGAAGTTCATAAATTTCTTAGGGAAGGAAATCACCAAAGCAACAGAGCAGGATATTGATTCCTATGTTGAGGAAATAGAGAAAAGACAGAAAAAATCTGCAAAAGGAGCTCTTTATGTTCTGATGAACTATTACAAGTTTTCAGAAGATAAAAACATGCTATATTATGTTGCAAAAATTAGAGAAGAACGAACAAAGAAGTCGAGAAGAGCTTTTCCTCTGAAAGAGTTTTATGAAGTAAATCAAGAACATGTTAAAAAGTTGGCTAATATAGGAATAAAAGATGTTGAACAAATGCTTGAAGCAGGAAAAACTATAGAACAGCGAAAGCAATTATCTCAGCAGCTTTCGATTCCTGAAGAAGGAATCTTAACTCTTGTAGAGCTTTCAGATATAACACGCATCGGTTATGTTAAATCTAAACTAGCTGCTTTATACCATAGAGCAGGTTTTGATACTCCTACAAAAATTGCTGAATATACATCAGAAGAGCTATATGAGTTCTTTACGAAGTTTGTCAAGGAAAATAATTGGGATGGTATGGTACCTAATCCATCTGATTTAAAATATAATATTGAAAATGCGAAAAAACTTAAGGAAATAGTTGAAAAATAGAAGAAGAGAAGTAAATTATCTGTCCTTTAATGTAGGGTAGCAAACTTTGTTAACAATCCACCATTTATCTTCTAGTTTCATTAAATTGAAGTAATCTATGTACTTAACCCTTTGATTTTCTAATCTTATTTTAGCTGAACCAACATTTCCTGTTATATCGACATAGAGTATTTCAGTTTCCCATTGTAGATTTGGATCATAGTCCTTAGGATCATACCATGAACAGTACTTCTCTTTGTCTACAATATCTAATTTTCCCTCTCGGGTGTACATGAAAAATTTCCAATCATCATGTAAAATATCTAAATAATATTTGTAATCAAATTTAGCATGTCCTTCATGATAATGATCCATAATAGCTTTTTTGACCACTTCTACTTCTTGATTTTGCGACATATGAGATATTTAGATGGTAACTTTATCAATTTTGGGTAAAAATTCAAATAGTTAAAAAACTGTGAATTCACGTTGAAATTATGAACAAACATGAGCTAGAAGAAGGAAGAACTATTGTTCTTTCTGATGGAAGAAAACTTGGTTTTATTGAAAGAGGAGATCCCGAAGAGAAAGTTGTTTTCTATTTGCATGGGTGGCCATGTTCCAGGTTTGAAATGCTGTTAATAGAATTATTTGCAAATATAAAAGGAGTGAGAATGATAGCTATTGATAGACCAGGTATTGGTTTGTCAGATTTTAAGAAGAAAAGAACGATTCTTGACTTAGCTGATGATATTATTGAGCTTGCAGATTTTCTTGAAATAGACAAATTTTCTATTTTGGGTTTATCAGGAGGGGCACCTTATGCTCATGGTTGTGCTTTTAAGATTCCTGATCGATTAAATTCAGTTGGTGTAGTATCTGGCTTGTGTCCATTTCATATTGCTAAAAAACACATACCCGGAGCCCAAGGATTCATACTTAAGCTCGCTAGATTTACCCCATGGATTATGGGACCAATGCTTAACCTGATGTTTGCAAGACTACTGAAATCAGAAAATCAAGAAAAAGCAAAGAAAAAAATGAAAGTAATTTTGGCAGAAAATCTACCTGAACCTGACAAGAAATTATATGATAAGCCAGGTTATTTTGATGCCACTTGGAAAGATTTACAGGAAGCGTTCATCAATGGTTCTAAAGGTGCTAAAAGAGATGTAAATCTGTATGTACGAGATTGGGGGTTTGAGTTAAGAGATATTCCAGAGGAAGTGAAATTCTTCCTTTGGCATGGAGAAATGGATGAAGATACACCTATTGGAGTAGGAAAAGCAGTATCGCAAGAAATAACTCATTCTGTTTCAAAATTCTATCCTAATGAAGGACATATGTCAACTCTCTTGAATAATTTTCAAGAGATAATTAGTACATTAGTTAATGGGTAGTTAAAGCTAAGATTTCTCAAAATCAAGCAGCCATTTCTTTTTCTCTATTCCTCCACCATAACCAACCAGCTTACCATCTGCTCCGATTACTCTATGGCATGGAATAATGATACTTATTGGATTTTGACCATTTGCTGCTCCTACTGCTCTAACAGCTTTGCTATCTCCAATTTTGGATGCTAACTCACTATAAGTTATTGTTGAACCATAAGGGATATTCAAGAGTT
>JAEOSZ010000080.1 GCA_016840095.1 Candidatus Heimdallarchaeota archaeon | reverse complement strand
TATCAAAATCACTACCAAGAAAATCTCTCTTTAAGATTTTATTAAGTTGTAAAGATTTAATAGAAGCTTTTGAATATCCTGTAAGATTTTGAAATTCTTGGTTATATTGAGTTATGGACATCTGCTTATCAACAATTAGAGCTGCAACTCCACTATTCTGTAAGAAGGAAAAATTAAAGGTTCCAACTACAGGATAAACCTTGTTTTGTTTATTTGTTATAATTGAAGATTCTGGTTCAGCAATAATAAGTTCAACAATTTCGCCATTAGTAGATAATAAAAAGGAAAAGAGATTTAGTTGAATTCTCTCCCCTGAACTTCTTTTGAAAGTAAGAGAGTAATCAACATATTCATCTTGGTTCAGAGTTTCAGTTTTTAATTCCAAGGTTCTATAATCCTCTTCTATTATCAAATCATATAAAGTCATAGAACGGAGTTTTTCCTTACTATATCCAAGAACTTTACATGCAGTATCATTTGCTTCTGAAATAATTCCAGGAACACCATTAGCAAAGGATTTTGAGATCAACACTATTTTATCCGAAGAAATTAGATCAGCTGTTACATTATTAAGAAAACTTTGATTCGAAGGTATCTCTTTTGAATCGTAATTCGGTTCATATTTCCTCATAATAAAACCCCCGTTTGCATGTCTTTACAAATTTCTACATCCTCTTTCTAGTAGAATAACTTCTCAAGTCAGTTACATAAGAGGAACTAAATATACATTTATATATTTGGATATATGCATATGTTCAGAGGGTGAATTAGTGAATACAAGAAACTACGCAAAACTGAAGAAATTATTGCTTGAAAATAATGAAAGCATAAGAGATACTCAAGTAAGAATGAAATTAATAGAAGAAAGTGTCGCAAAAGCTGAATCAGATTCTTTTAAAAGCAACTTAACTAAAACAACAGAGGTTATAAAAGCATTATCTTCAGAACACAGAATACTAATTTTATTATCTATATTCAATACTATAATGTTTACTCAAGAATTAGAATATATATTAGATCTCTCACAATCAGTTTTGAATCACCACATTAGAAAGTTAGCAAGTTCAGACTTAATTTATAGCAAAAGATCAGGTAAAGTAAATGTACTTACAACATCATCTTTGGGGAAAAAAATTACCGAATTCTTACTAGAGGTCACAAGGGAGACAAATTGGACAAAAAATATAAGACGATAGATAGATTTAAATATATCGATGTGATAATACAAATATACTCCAGATTATTGAAGACAGTTGAAACAATTACTCCTTTACGGAGATTCTGAAAAATCTGGGGGGTATTTACAACATGCTAACATCAGAAAATCAAATAATTGAAGAATCGAGTTTGTCTGTTCGGAAAAGCAATGCTATTTTAGCCTTGCATATCGATGATCATGAGGCTTTTCTTGACATTTCTAAAATATACATTGAAAAATTAAGTAGCAATAGCATTAAAGTTGATTCCTTACAATATCCAGCAGATGCACTAGAAACGTTAAAACAGAAAGAATATGACATAATAATATCTGACTACCAAATGCCTCATCTAAATGGACTGGAATTACTACAAGAGATAAGGAGAGCAGGATATAAAACACCATTTATTATATTGACAGGTAAAGGCAGAGAAGAAGTAGCAATCCAGGCTTTAAATCTAGGTTCAGATTACTATTTAAAGAAAGATTCAGATCCAAAAAGTCAATTTACTGAGCTAATCCACATTATCAACAAAATCACACATTTGAAAAATGTCGAAAAAGCACTCTATGAAAGTGAAACTCGTTTTAGAGAGTTAGTAGAAAAAACTAACGACGGTTTAATAATAAAAAGTAAAAGTGGAATCATCACATATGTAAACAATAAATTCTGTGATATTCTGGGATATAATCAAGATGAATTGTTAGGAAAGAATGCAATAGATTTTGTGACTGAAAATAGTAAGGAAGAATTTCATTCAAGAAATTGTAATAGTGAAGAAAATACATCAGAACCTTATGAGCTAAGTTGGATGAGGAAAGATAAGCAGATTATTTATACAATTATTTCTTCTGAATTATTAAAAGATGAGGAAAATGGTTCTGCAGGAAGTTTCAATGTTATTACAGATATCACTCAAAGAAGACAAGATGAAGAGAAATTAAAACTTGAAAAAGAGAAATTGAAACAATATCTAGAAATAGCAGGAGTAATGATTATAGTTCTAGACAAAGACGAGAAAATATCATTAATTAACAAAAAGGGAATAGAAGTCCTTGAATGTGAAGATGAAGATCTAATTGGGAAAAATTGGTTTGATGAATTCATTACTGAAAACAAAAGAGAGGAAATTAGAGGTATCTTCTACAAACTGATGGAAGGTGATTTAAATCTTCCAGAAAAAGTTGAAAACGAAATTATAACTCGAAAAGGAAAAGCAAAATTAATCTCCTGGAAAAACACACTTCTAAAGAATGAAAATGGTGAAACTGTTGCTACATTAAGCTCAGGTGATGATATTACACAGAAGAAGAAAACAGAGCAACAGCTAATTGATAGCGAAGAATTGTATAGAAATTTAGTAGAAATTTCCCCAGATGCAATTGTCTTATCAGATCTAAAGGGAAGAGTAGTTTATGTAAATAAACAAACAGCCAATTTATATGGAATAGAAGATGTTAATCAATTAATAGGAGAGAATTTTTTCAAATATATAGCATATTTTGATCTAAAAAAAGCACTTGATAATGTTAAGAAAGTGATTGAAACTGGAATCTCAAGAAACAAGGAGTAT
>JAEOSZ010000135.1 GCA_016840095.1 Candidatus Heimdallarchaeota archaeon | reverse complement strand
GTGAAAATAATAGCAACAGGAATCGAAGATGAAGTACCTGCAAGTATCAAGGATGGGAATGTTATAAGAGAAGGATATAACGATGAATTAGATGAACTAAGAAAAATACAAAGGAGCGGGAAATCATTTCTTACTTCATTAGAAGCTAGAGAGAAAGTACATACAGGAATAAAGAATTTGAAAGTCCGTTATAATAAAGTATTCGGATATTATATTGAGATTCCGAAAGCTTCAGCAAGTAATGCTCCTCAAGAATATGAGAGAAAACAAACTCTGGTGAATGCTGAGAGATTTATAACTCCAGAACTTAAAGAATATGAAGAAAAGATTCTAAATGCTGAAGAAAAAATACTTGTTTTGGAAGAAAAACTATTTGATCAAATATCGGAAGAAATATCTCAATTTGCAGAAGCTGTTCAACAAGAAGCTAATTATTGTGCAATTACAGATGTTGTTAGCACTTTTGCACAAAACGCAGTGTATTATGATTATTCAAAACCAGAAATTACCAAAGAAAGCATTGTTGAAATTGAAAATGGAAGACATCCCGTTGTCGAAAGATTATTAGAACAATCATCCTTTATTCCTAATGATACATTGTTAAAAAATGATTCAGAGAGAATACTAATTATTACTGGTCCAAATATGGGAGGAAAAAGCACACTATTACGACAAGTTGCTCTCATAGTTTTAATGACTCAAATAGGTAGTTTCGTTCCAGCAAGTTCAGCAACAATTGGTTTAACAGATAGAATTTTCACAAGAATAGGAGCTCATGATGTGCTGGTTGAAAATCGTTCAACATTCATGGTTGAGATGTATGAATGCGCCAATATCCTAAATAATGCAACAGAAAAGAGTTTAGTTATTCTAGATGAGGTTGGCAGAGGAACTTCAACTTATGATGGAGTCGCTATTGCTTGGTCAATAACAGAATATCTTCATGACCACATAGGAAAAAAAGGTCCTCGAACTCTTTTTGCTACACATTATCATGAATTAATTGAACTAGAAGAGAGAATGTCCAGAATTAAAAACTATCATGTTTCAATCAAAAATGTTAATGGAGATATTCATTTTCTGTATAAAGTTGAAGAAGGTGGAATTAGTGAAAGTTTTGGTATTCATGTTGCATCTTTAGCTGGATTACCGGAGGATGTTATTGCAAATGCGAATGATCGTTTATCATTGCTTCATGAGCAAGAACACAAGAAGAGCATAACAAAAGAAGCCGATTCAGTAAAAATAGAATCTTCAAAAACTAAAGTTTCCAGAAAGGATTCAGCATATAAAGAAATTCTTGAAAATGTTTCTAAATTGGAACTAGATGATACCACTCCAGTAGAAGCATTCAAAATCCTAAATGAACTAGTTGAGAAAAGTAAAAAAACTCTGAAAACTAAATAACAAAAATGTTATTTGAGGTCTCTCAAATCAAAAAATATCTGTGATTCTATGAACAAGCAAATAATAAAATTAGACAAGCTCACTATAAATAAAATAGCAGCAGGAGAAGTTATTGAACGACCTGCATCCGTTGTTAAAGAACTTGTAGAAAACTCAATAGACGCTCAAAGTAATAAAATCACAATCAACATCCAAGAGGGAGGAAAAAAACTTGTAGAAGTCATTGATAATGGAATTGGGATGGTGCCTGATGATGCTAAGATGTCCATTAATAGATATACTACAAGCAAAATAAAAGACGCAGATGATCTATTTTCAATTCATAGCTTAGGATTTCGTGGAGAATCATTAGCAAGTATTGTTAGTGTCTCTCAAGTTGAAATAATCACTAAGACTGAAGAAACAGAATTGGGAACTCACTTGATTATTGAAGGCGGTGAGGTTGTTTCAGACAAACCAACTTCTGCACCAAAAGGAACTCGAATTAGTGTTAGGAATCTTTTCTTTAATGTTCCAGTTAGAAGAAAGTTTCTGAAAACAATTCCAACGGAAGTCAATCATATTACAGAGTATGTTACTAAACTAGCACTTGCATACCCAAATATCTCATTTACGCTTACTCATGATAGTAAGAATATCCTTACAGCTCCAAAAGGTGATTTGATATCTCAGATTACAGCTATATTTGGAGAAAATATAGCAAAAGCTTGTTTACCTCTCAACAAAAAAGAAAATGAGTATGTAGTTACAGGCTTTATTACTAAACCAGAATTTTCTCGGAAATCAAAAGATTATTTGTACATTTTTGTTAATGGAAGAGCTGTTGTTAACAAAACCATATCTGATGCAATCCTACGTGGTTATGGAACCTCAATTCCCCAAACTAGATATCCAATAATTTTTCTTTATTTTAATTTACCATCAGATGAAGTTGATGTTAAT
>JAEOSZ010000002.1 GCA_016840095.1 Candidatus Heimdallarchaeota archaeon | reverse complement strand
TTCTAAACAGTGTAAACAAAAACAATTTCATAAATTTGAGTATCATTCGAAATTTACTAACCTTAATATCTTTGATTTCACTTTCAGCTACCATTAAGTTCACTTAGTCCTTATTTATGATTACAACAACGTTTCCTTTCTTACGTTCTGATTCAACATATTTGTGAGCTTCAATAATGTCTTCCAAAGGATACGTTCTGTCTATAACAGCTTTGAGTTTGCCTTCCTCAACTATATTTAATAGAAATTCTAGATCCTCACGTTTTATCTTTCCTCCTGAATGCTTGTGAACATTCAGATAGGTACCACCTTTCTTCAAAGCTAACTTTGCTTTTGAAGGTGGAAACTTTGCAACTGAATCTATAACTATATCATATTTAATTTCGCTTTGAGAAAAATCTTCCTTAGTGTAATCAATTACTTTATCAGCACCTAGTGATTTTACTAATTCGAAATTTGAAGAGCTACAAACTCCAGTAACCTCAGCTCCAAGATATTTTGCTAGTTGAACAACATAAGTACCTACTCCTCCAGATGCTCCATAAACTAGAACTTGTTGTCCTTTCTTGATTTCTACTCTTTTGATGAGATTATTAGCTGTTACTCCTCCTGTTGGAAGACCAGCAGCTGCTTCTTCAAAAGTCATATTGGATGGTTTTTTAGCAATCAAGGTTGTCTCAGGGAGACACTTATATTCAGCGTATCCCCCAAGATCTGATCCAGTTGTTGAGGCAAGTATCTCATCACCTTTATTGAAAAGAGTAACATCTTTGCCTACTTCTTCAATTACTCCTGATAATTCCATACCTAGGATGGGTTTCTTGGGTTTTCTGAAACCTAAGAACAATCCAGCAACCAGCCACATGCCTTTAGGAACATCAAATTTACGCATTCTAATGTCTCCTCTATGAACAGTTGTAGCATGAACTTTAACTAGAATTTCATTGTCTTTTGGAACAGGTTTGTCTACCTCTGAAATCTTAAGAACTTCAGGTGGACCAAATTTCTCATAAATAACAGCTTTCATTATTTTGGTTCATTAAACTTACTTATATAAATTGTATCAAATAAGATACTTTTGTTGAACTTGAAACAGATTTTTAAATCATCCTAATTTAACTAAACTTATGGCATCTGAGGAACTATGGGAAAAATTGAAAGCACACTTCTTAAAAATGGATGGAGTACAGAAACAGGGAGAAGCACTAAAAATCAGAAAAAAAATGTTTGCAATGTTAAGCAAAGGATACTTTGTTGTGAAACTACCTAAGAATAGAGTAGAAGAACTTCTGAATTCCAAAGAAGGTTTACCTTATGATCCTGGAACTGGCACTTTTATGAAGGAATGGGTAATAATACCTGCAGAGTATTCAGACAGATGGATTGATTATGCTTCAGAAGCAAAGGAATTTGCCTTTACTTTAACAAAATAAAGTTGTATCTAGAAAATTGATTCTGCTAGTTAAGTTTAATAATGCTTCAGATTTGCTTTTTGCATGAGAAAATCTTACGATGAACTTCTTGGACTATTCAAAGAAGCTTGCATTCTGGATGAAGTTAACATGTTTCTTTACTGGGATAGAGATGTAACAATGCCTAAGAAAGGAGGGAAACAAAAAGCTGAACAAGTAGCTCTCATTTCAAAATTAGAACATGAACGAAGAATTGCCCCTATAATAGGAGAACTCTTGCAATTTATTCAAACTCATAAAGATTATGAAAATTTATCTGATTTAGAGAAGAGGAATGTTTTTCTTATCCAAAGACAGTATGATAAATTGGTCGATGTACCTGCAGATTTTGTAGCAGAGTTTAATAAACAGGGAGTAATCGCTAATGAAGCTTGGGAAAAAGCTAAAGATAAAGCTGATTTTTCTCTCTTTGAAACTGAACTAGAAAAAATGGTAGAGTTAAACAAAAAATATGCTCATTACATCAATCCTGAAAAAAACCCATTTGATGCTTTGTTGGATTTTTATGAACCTGGAATGAACCAAGAAGCATTTGAGAGATTAGTTAAACCTCTGGAGGAAGCTATAGTACCATTAATCAAGAGATGCACAGAATCAAACAATCAACCAGATAAGACTATTCTTACGCGAAAGGTGCCATTGGAGATACAGAGGAAACTGAACTTCGATGTTCTTAATGTAATAGGTTATGATCTAGAAAGAGGTAGATTGGATGAAACAGTTCATCCGTTCACAACAGGTAATTATGATGACGTTAGAATCACAACTAAATATTTCGAAGAGAATTTTCTCAGTGCAATAATGAGTACAATGCATGAAGCAGGTCATGGTGAGTACGAACACTATGTAGGGAAGAATGGTAAATATCAACCAGTAGGTATGTGGTGTAGTGATGGTGTACATGAATGTTGCTCTAGATTTTATGAAAATATTATTGGACGAAGTAAAGCTTTCTGGAAATATTATTATCCTAAATTCAAGGAAATAACAGGTGATATATTTACTGATGTTTCGTTAGAAAATTTTGTTGCAGTAATCAATAAAACAGAACCTTCAGCAATAAGGGTAGATGCTGATGAATTAACCTATGATCTCCACATTATTCTTAGATTTGAACTAGAAAGAGATTTACTAAATGGTATAATCGAAGTGAAAGATCTACCAAAGATTTGGAATGAAAAGATGAAAACGCTTCTAGGATACGAAGTAAAGAATGATGCAGAAGGTGTGTTACAAGATATACACTGGTCAGATGGATTAATGGGATCCTTTGTAGCATATACATTGGGGAATATATTCGGTGCTCAGATTTTTGGTAAATTAAAAGAGGATATCCCGGAATGGGAAAAAGAAATAGAGGAAGGCAATCTACAAAAAGTTTTGAACTGGTTTAGAGTCTATGTTTTCGAAAAAGGAAATATAATGGATTCCTTTGTTCTAGTAAAGGAAATTACAGGAAAGGAAGTTTCTTCAGAATATCTAGCTGAGTATCTTACAACTAAATATTCACATCTATACAAACTTGAATGATGATTACTTCTTTTTTTATGATTCTTTTATTACTCGAATGGATAATGATTGGTATAATAAGTGAGTCAAGATTACAAATTGCTCCTAAGTTAAATGAAGTAGTTAGGACTAAGAAAATAGTTATCAACTTTGCTAACATATTATGCTTATTGATTTAATGAAACAATTCTATTGGAGTTGCGAAAACTGGAACAAATTGACTATGAAGCAGAATATGAAGAGATCTTAGAAGCTTTAAGAAACAATGGGGGAGAAATGGATTATAAAAAACTGAATGAAATCTTAGCTAATAAATTTGAGGGAATAAGACTTAGACTAAAAACCATGAAGGAAAAGGGTTTAGTTAACTTCGAT
Organism: Candidatus Heimdallarchaeota archaeon; assembly: GCA_016840095.1. GTDB lineage: Archaea > Asgardarchaeota > Heimdallarchaeia > Heimdallarchaeales > Heimdallarchaeaceae > UBA460. The sequence continues at coordinate 2,751 of JAEOSZ010000002.1, read as the reverse complement.
GGAGTAGTTCCTTCTTTCAGTTCAGTAATCTCATTAGAGTAATAATACTTGGATTGAAATGATAATTCTTTGAATGTCTTCTTAGCTTGCAAATGTGAATTCTATCAGAAGCAAAACAGAAGTTAAGAGTACACCAATTATTGTAAATTCTATAATTATTGTCCAACGTTTATGATTCCAATTTGGAGTTCGTTTAAACAAGAAATTTCTTAATCTATCTGCAATTGGATGGCAAACTGGTTCTTTCTTGAAGAATACACGTAGGATAAACCAATCAACTATATCAGGAAGATTCGCTGCAATTATAACCCACCAATAATCTACTATAAAGAATACTAAGAGAACTATAGCACCACTGTAAATGGTTAAATGATAAGATACCCAAAACCAGTCTTTCCAATCTGCTTTAGGAGGGTGATAAGTGATTATTGCTGCTGCATCAATAATGAAGTGACTTGCTAAACTTAATGGAAGCACAACTACTATTTGAACCCATAAAGGAGCTAAAGGAAATATAGCTTGAAAAGCTACTAGGAGAAGAATTCCTGATAATATGTGAGTTGGTGCTTGCATTATAGATAGTTTTGAAACAGGGATATTAATATTATTCGGAGAGATTTACAATTTTCTTAATTTCTTCCAAAACATCAAGTGCTAGTTGTTCTGTAGTTTTCATTCCATCAAGAACTAAATTAGCTATCTCTATCTGTTTCTCTCTGTCATCAAGATATTGCTGTCTATGTTTTGCAATATAGTTTTCGAGAAGCCAAATAAGAATGTGCATGAGTTTAGAAGGTTCTTCTTTGTAACTAAATTCATACTGTGGTCCTATTGTTGAGAAGAAGCCCTCTATCATTTCATCGGTGGAATGATAGATAGCTCTTAGGAGCAGTCTTGAAAGACTAATCTCTAGGGGAGTATCAATATAAACTAAAAAGTCAAATAACTCTTTCGTATCAAAATCAGATAGTCCTGCTGGATCTTCTATGATTAGTACTCTATTTGGGTGGATAATTTCATTATCTACAGGATATTTGATTTTCTGATTGTTTTTTAGTGACTTCAAATCATGTATAAAGTTTTCATAATCTGGTTTATAATCATCATAAAGTAACCTTGAGGAATTCTGAATTATCTCATTTAATTGCAAAACCAAATCAGTCTTTCCTGCTCCAGAACCTCCAGCTATGGCAATTACGTAACAGCTTTTTTCGTTCATCGTATAACTACTTCTTCATACTCTTATAAAAAACATTCAATTTGGAAATCCTGCCCAATTCCAATAAAACAACCACCATAAGAATATCGCAGTCGATATTATCTGTAAGAAGTAGATAATTCCATAGTCTAGTTTCAGTTCCTTCTTGATCAACAGCATTATAGTAGAAATAACGAAGTATGTCAGTGGTAAGATTATAATTATAGGTAAGATTGTTAATCCATTCAAAAGATAGAGCAATATATCAGTATTTTCAAAAGTAGTCATCATTGGCATAAATATCGAGAAATAAATTATGTATGAACTATTTGTAGCTATAGCAAACCTTTGAGTAATTTTTTCTCTCTTTGATAACTTAAATTTATCATGCCCTTTCCTTCTTTGTACTAACCTCTTAATCAGAAGATAAGCAAGTGTAATTAACATCAATCCCATCGATAAACCCAAAACTGTAAAGGATACGGGTAAATTTGATAATCCAGTTTGTCTTTCTAGCACATATGTTGCTCCAGAGAAGATATGCGTAATTTTTCCTTTATTATCTTCTTTGAAAGCTATAAAGAAATCAGTGTTATATTCTCTAAATAATAGCCCATCTACTTGAACAAAACTTCTTCCCCATAGTATAAGATAACCTGTATCTGTAATTCTTACTTGTTCAAAATCAGTTAAATGAGATATGCTAAGAACTGTTGTATAATCAGAACGTGTGTTGTAATATCTCCCCTCAAATCTCTTACCTTCTATAGCAAAATTAACTGAAGGTGAAAGAATGCTAATTGCTTCACCAGGGAAAAATTCGCCCATAAATTCTTCAAATAAAACACTTCTAAGGGGGAAATGGTTTGCATTATAGTTTAGGAAATATCCTATGTTCTCAGATGGAAGTAAAATTAATTGTGATTGCGAGAAAGAGATATCTCCTCCATGTTCTATTATTCGATAACCATTCTTATAATACTCAATAAATCCATGAGCAAATCCAGGTAAACGTGGATCATTTGTGAAATGCTGTTGATGCATGAATTGAGTTGTAGATTCATTCAGGATTTGAACTCCATCCTTTGTCCCATTATTCAGATGAGCCATCATGAACTGAGCTGCATCAAATGCTGAGATAGATATAGTTCCAGCTGGAGCTAGGGGTACATTCACAAAATCTTGAGGTTCTAATACTCCTTGTTCAGATAGCCAATATCCTGTTACTACTTCATCAGTTAAGTTATCTGGGACAGGTTGTCTAAACGTACTATAATTCATACCTAATGGTTCAAAGATATTCTTCTCAATATACTCTTCAAATTGTAAACCTGAAATCTCACTAATGATCTGACCAGCTATAGCAGTACCATAATTTGAATAGGTTGTAAACTCACCTGGAGCTCTTACTAGACTTGGCATGTATTTCTTCAAATAATCTTCTAATGGTAATAAATCATCTAACTCTAATGGAATATTCCTATAGTAAAATGGTTGGTCAAATCCTGCTGAATGACTCATTAGATGTAACATAGTAATAGGTTCATCATACT